>RFGE01000290.1 GCA_003696105.1 Deltaproteobacteria bacterium
ATCTGCGGGCGATCTTCGGCGTACGTCCTCGCGCCCTTCGGTACCGTATGATGATACGCGCCCTCGTGCGCTACGGGCGTGCGCCGAACCTCGCCTTGCATCTCGCAACCTCGCTGGCGCGCCTATGCGCAACAGCCTCCTAGCGGTCCGGCGACGCCGCGCACCGCGTCGCCGGACCGAAGCGGGCGGCGCGAAAAACCTGTAGCGCATGCCACGGGGATTTCTTGTCGAGCTTTCGTGCGGTTTTGGTATGGTGGGCCGTTGTCGCGACCCCGCCCCATCTCCCCGCCGATGCCCCGCACCACCGACCGCGAAACGTCGATCTCCGAGCGCATGCAGGCCGTCGCGCACGCGGCCGCGATGACGCCGCCCGCCCGCTCGCTCGCGCAGGCCGAACAGATCATGGCCGAGCAGGCCAAGACGATCGAACGCCTGTGGTTCCTCGTCGAGGCCAGCAAGGTCCTCAACTCGACCGACAAGCTGCCGAAGCTGCTCGACACGATCCTCGAGATCGCGCAGCGAAAGACCGGCGCCGATCGCGGGACGCTGTTTCTCGTCGACGAGCAGCACGACGAGATCTGGTCGATCATCGGCGACGGTATTCACGAGCGCGAGATCCGGCTGCCGCTCGGACAAGGGATCGCCGGCTACGTCGCGCAGCATGGCACGGTCGTCAACCTCGAGGATGCGTACGCGGACGAGCGGTTCAACCCGGCGTTCGATCAAGCCTACCACTACCGCACGCGGTCGGTGATCTGCGTGCCGGTCCGCAACTGCGACGGCAAGATCGTCGGTGTGCTCCAACTGATCAACAAGAAGACCGACGGCGGCGTGTTCACGGCCGACGATCTGCAGTTTCTCGAGAGCATCTCGGACCACGCCGCGATCGCGCTCGAGAACGCGCGCATCCGCCGCGAACTCCAGCGCCGGCACATTCTGGAGCAGGAGCTCGACGTGGCCGCCGAGATCCAGGCGGGGCTGCTGCCGCAGAAGGCGCCCGAGGTTCCGGGGCTCGATATCGCGGCGCGGCATCAGAGCACGTTCGAGGTCGGCGGCGATTACTACGACTTCGTCAGCATCGATCGCGACACGTTCGTGTTCGTGATTGGCGACGTCGAGGGCAAGGGCGTCGCGTCGGCGATGGTAATGGCGAACCTGCAGGCGACCTTCTACGCGCTCGTCCACCACGTCCATTCGCTCGAGGCGATCCTGTTTTCGCTCAACGAGAGCATCCTGCGAAACACCCTCGGCGCGAAGTTCATGACGTTGTTCATCGGCCTGATCGATCTGCCCAGCGGCGGGCTGCACTACATCAACGCCGGCCACGTGCCGCCGTTCGTGATCCCCGCCGACGGGGGCGAGCCGGTTCGGCTGACGGCCGGAGGCATGGCGGTCGGCATGTTCCCGAAGCTGCGCTACCAGCGCGGCACCTACCGGTTCAAGCCGGGCGACCTGGTCGTCGCGTACACCGACGGCGTGACCGAGGCGCGCGACGTGCACGACGAGCAGTTCGGCGAAGCGCGGCTGATCGACATCGCGACGCGCCTGCGGACGCACGGCGCACGCCGCGTCGTCAACGCCGCGTTCGACGCGTGCGACCGGTTCAGCGACACCGGCGCGCTGCTCGACGATCGCGTGTTGATCGCGCTGCGCTACCTCGGGACCCGCTGACCGGCCGCCGGCAGCGGCTACGGGATCTCGAGCGCGAGCACCGCGACGTCGTCGGGGCGGCCGCCGGCGGTACGCCGGTCGACCGCGGCCACCAGCGCCGCGACCACCGCGTGGACGTCGGGGGCGGCGCGCGACACGACGGTGGCGGTTGCGCCGGCCGCCGGGTCGCCGGACGGGTCCAGCGCGTCGGTCACACCGTCCGTCATCAGCACGAGGATGTCGCGCGCGCGCAGGTCGACCGACTCGACGGCGTACGTCTCGTCGCGCAGGACCCCCAGCGGTGCGCCGGAGGCGGCGGCGACCGTGCGCGCGGTTCCGTCGGCCGAGCGCACGAACAGCGGGACGTGACCCGCGTTCGCGGCCCGCGCCCGCCGCCGCCGCAGGTCGACCTCCAGGCAGATCGCGGTGATGAACATGTCGTCCGGCACGCGGGCGGCCAGCGTGCGGTTGACGTACGCGAGGGCGTCCGAGGGGGACGCGCTGCCGACGAGCGCGCGGCGGACGTCCATCGCCACCCGCGCCATGACCAGCGCCGCCGCCATCCCCTTGCCCGATACGTCGGCCATCACTGCCATCACGCGGCCGTCCCCCGTCGCCACCAGGTCGTAGAAGTCGCCGCCGATGTGGTGCGCCGGCCGGTAGGCGGTCGCGATCGGCACGCCGGCGAGGTCCGCCGGTACGGGCGGCAGGAGCTGCCGCTGGAGTGCGCTCGCGAGGCGCAGGTCGGGCGGCGTCCACTCCCCGTCGACCCGGTCGGCGTCGATCAGCGGAACCGGCTGGGTGCCGGCGGCAAGACGCGCGCGGCGCCGGCGTGGTCGCCGGGCGGCGGGGGGAAGCGGTCGGACGTCGTGGGGCAGGGGCGGGGACATGGGCAGGTCGAGCGAGCGTGGGCGTGGTGACGGGACGAGTCGCGGTACGGAGGCCGATGGAAGTCGGGCGCACGTCATTGCAAGGACGAGTCCACGAGGGTGCGTATCGCAAACTACGGTTCTCCAGTGCGCTGTTCGGCCCCGGACCCCGCGATGTGGGGACTTCAGTGGCCGCTTCAGGCGCCAGTCGGGACAGCCTGGCACGATCCGGCCGCCCCACCGCGCGCGTGCGCGTACCGGGGCGGCCACGTCGTGTATCCCAGCGCTACCCGACGAGCAGGGCGCCGAGGAGCCGGTCGGCGCCGAGTTCGTCGCGGTACGCGCGCAGGGCGTCGACGTGCGTGTGGCCGGCGCGCGCGACCACGACCATGCCGTCGACGAGGGCCGTCGCCTCCGCGTGTTCGCCGATGCGGTCGAACCCGGTGAGGTCCACGACCATGTAGTGGAACAGCTCGCGCCCGTCGGCGACGGCGCGCGACAGCGCCGGGATCACCTGACCGGCCGAGTCGACGGTCGGCGGGGTGAGGACCGCCAGCGAGTCGCCGACCCAATGGGTCGCGTACGCCCCCGCGGGGTCGCGGCCGGCGGCCGTCGCCGCCCGGCGGGCGACCTGCGCGAACGCCGGCAGCCGCACGTTGGCGTCCACGTAGCCCACCGTCGCGCCGGAAAGCTGCGCCAGCGCGAAGCCGATGCGCAGTCCCACCGGCGGGATCGCAACGCGGGGACCGGCCGGCACGAATCCGACGACGCGGCGCCCGGCGACCGACAGCCGGCGCGCGACGCGGATGCACTGCGCGTGGACGTCGTCGCTGCGGAACGAGCCGTCCGGGCCGAGGCCGACCAGCGCGAACACGTCCTGCAGGGCGGCGCGCCGGTCGTCGTCGGGCGATGGCGAGCCGGCCATGGCGCTACGGGCGCAGCAGCGCGACGCCGAGCAGGGTCTCGGGCGCGAGCTGTTCGACGGCGGCGCGCAACTCGCGCCGGCGCGAGCTGCCGCCGCGCACGACCAGGAGCACGCCGTCGGCCGCATCTTGGAGCAAGTTCACCTCGGCGCTGCCGAGGACCGCCGGCGCGTCGATGACGATGTAGTCGTAGCCGGCCAGGCGCATCTGCTCGATCGCGAACGCGAACGCCGGCGCGTCGACCAGCGGCACGCGATCCGACCGCAGATCGGCCGCGGCGACGTGGATGCCGTGCGGCGGCACCTCGACGACCGACCACTTCTGGTCCGCCTCGTGCCGGTGGTGCGCGATCTGTTGCGAGAAACACCACGGCGGCTCGAAGCCGAATACCGCCGACAGGCACGGCCGCGTGAAGTTGGCCTCGGCCAGCAGCACGCGCGCCCGCCCGCACTCGCCGAGGGCGAGCGCGAGGTTCACGGCCGCGGTGGTCTTGCCTTCGCCCGGCAACGGGCTGGTCACCACGATGACCTGCGGGTCGCCGTGGCGCACGACCTGGTGGCGCAAGACGCGGAACGCCGCGGCGCGCTCCGAATCGGGCTCGCGTACCATGATGAGCCGTTCGTCGAGGGGGGCGTCGGCGAAGCCGTGCGCCGCGACCGCGACGGTGGGCGGCGTGCGGCTCACGATCGGCCGCGCCGTCCGGCCGATCGCGCGGACCGGCTGCGCGACCCGCTCGCCCGGGACGCTTCCCCGCGCTCCCTGTCGACTGTCGGAAAACGACTGCGATCCCGGTGTCACGTCGGCTCGCTCCTGCTCGGTTGGAAGTGGGGCGGAGTCGCGGTCGGCGAACCGCACCGCATCCGGAATGTCGATCACCTGGTCGATGATCGTGCGCCGCGGATCGAGCATCCAGGGGGCGCCGCCGTCGGCACCGGCGTCGCCCTGCGGCGCCGGCGGAGCGATCGCCGCGAGTTCGTGCGGCGCAATCCCATCGCGGCCGCGTGCCGGCTCGCCGCGGTCGGCGACCGCGCCGCGCTCCGCCGTCGTCCTGCCGCCCGCGCGGCGCTGCCAGTCCATCCAATACGGTTTGGTCATCCGTGCCACGCGGGCGCCCCTAAATGAGGAATCATGTGTCCCGTACGGAGGATCGTGAGCCACATTGCGTCGACGGCAAGGCGGAGCGACGAAGTAAGGGTGGGCCCCCTTTCGAGGAGCTCCAACGCCGCCGGCGGCGTGAGGGGGCCGCGAGGACCGTACGCG
>RFGE01000291.1 GCA_003696105.1 Deltaproteobacteria bacterium
ACCTCGTGTTGCGGCTTCGGCTCGCCGCGGCGTTGCGCGAGGTCGGCCGTACCGACGACGCGGTCGCGCTGTACCGCAGCGTGGCGCTCACGTACCGCGACAGCGGCCGGCTGCAGCAGGCGATTGCCGTATGCAAGAGCGCGCTCGAGATCGAGCCTGGGAATCGCGAGATGCATGGGCTGCTCGCCGACCTCGACGGTGCGGTGCGGCGCGCGGCGCCGGCGGACGATGCGCCCGGGCCGGCGGCGCGTTCCGTGCGCGTCGTCGAGCCACCGCCGTCCGGCGCGCTCCCGAAGCCCCCGTCCCCGGAAGACTTCCGGCGCCGCTCGGGGCTGACTCCGGCGACGGCCGAGCTCGATCTGGACGTGCCGTCGCTGGCCACGCCGGGGGCGTCGGCGCAGAGCGTGCCGCCGGCCGGCCCGGCGCCCGCGCGCCGGCGCCGCCGTTCGTCCCTGCTGCGCGCGCACGCGCCGATCGATGCGACACAGCCGATGTCGCCGCCGGCCGCGCCCCGCACCAGCTCGGCGCGGCTGCGGATCACCCCGACACCGCTGCCGCCGCCGGCCGTCGACGACGACGACGAGAGCGTCGTGACCGCGCCGCACCCGCGAGTGCCGCGGGTGAGCGATCCGCTCGGTCGGACGGCCTCGGCGGAGCTGCCATCCGTCGCGGCCGGCGCCGGCGCGACCGTGCTCGACGACGAGGTGGACGACGACGCGGTGACGACGATCGCTCCCGACGGGCGGTGGGGCGCGCCGCCGGCACCGCCGGCGGCCGAGCCGCGCGCGCCGAGCGTGTTCGACGAGGCGACGCGACTCGGCGACTCTTTGGCGGCGGCCGGCGAGGCGGCGGTGCGCCCGGCGGGGCACACGCCGCCGCCGGTCCGGGTCCGGCGGATCACGCGCAACACGTTGCGCCGGCGCTCGAACGGGGCCGGCGACGCGACGGCCGAGCGCGCCACCGATCCGCACAGGGGCCCCCGCGCGGCGCCGCGGCCGGCCAGTGCGGGGCCGGACGACGCGACCCGGGTGGAGGATCCGCCGTGGCTGGCCGGCGGCGACGTCGACGAGGACGCGGAACAGACCGGCGAGCGGCCGGCCGCCGCGTGGGACGAGCCCCCGTTCGATGACGACAGCGGCTTCGCGGTGGCCGTCGATGCGCTCGCGCCGGACGGTACGGCGATCGATACGCCGTTGACGCTGTTTTCCGACCTGCCCGAGCCGGCGCTGTCGGAGTTGGTCCGCCGCATGCGGCTGGTGGCCGTGACGGCGGGCGACGTGATCGTCCGCGAGGGCGAGCCGGGCACGGCGTGTTTCGTGATCGCCGCCGGCGGCGTCCGGGTGCTCAAGCGCGACCCGTCCGGCGAAGCGGGGCTCATCGAGGTCGCTCGCCTCGGCGCGGGCGCGGTGTTCGGCGAGTTCGCGCTGCTCGCCGACCGGCGGCGCCACGCCACGGTGCAGGCGACGGAGGACAGCGAGCTGTACGAGATTTCGCAGCAGTTGCTGCGGGAACTGGCCCGCGCCCACCCGGACGTCGGCCCGGCGCTGGGAAGATTCTTCCGCGAACGTCTCGTGGCGACGTTGCTTGCGACCGCACCGTTTTTCCAGCCGCTGTCGTACCCGCAGCGCGCCGCGTTGCTGTCGCAGTTTCGCCCGCGGCGGTGCGCGACCGGCGAGCGCATCATCCGAGAAGGACAGCGCGCCGGCGGCTTCTATCTGGTGGTGCTCGGCGAGGTGGAGGTCACCAAGCGCGGGCCGGGCGACGAACCGGTGTCGCTGGCACGTCTCGGCGAGGGGTCGTATTTCGGCGAGATGTCGCTGCTTCGCGGCGGGACCGCGCGCGCGACGGTGACCGCCGCCGGACCGACCGAGCTGGCGGTGCTCGAGCCGGATGTGTTCTATCGCGTGGTGGCGAGCTATCCGGTGCTGTGGCAACAACTGCGCAAGGAAGCCCATCGCAGAGAGTTGCTTATGCAGCAGATCGTCGCCGGCGACACGGGCGCGGTGTGACGCGCCGCGGACGCGCCGCCCGTCGCGCACGCCGAGCGGCGGGCGCCGCGGGCGCGCAGGCGACAATGCGGACCGCGCTGCGCCGCCGCGCCGCGTCGCGGGCGCGACCGTGCGGGCTGCACCCGGCGCGCTACGCCGGAGGTTCGGTCTTGCGGCGCGCGATGATCCGCTCGAGCGCCGCGCCGGCGCACCGCGCCAGTTCGATGAGGTGCTCGTCGAACACCGGGTGGACGCGATCGTCGCCGTACGCGACGCCGACGACGCGATCGCGCACGCAGACGGGCAGGGCGGTGACCTCCACGGGATCGACGCCGAGCGCGGCGGTCGCGAACGCGCGCGCGGTCGCGTCCTGCACCGGCCCGTGGAACGGTAGCCGGGTGGCGACGATGTCCTGAAACAGCGACGGGCGGTCGAGCGCGAGCGAGGCGTCCCGGTCGACGCCCGAGCCCGCGGCGCTCCACGCGCGCAAGACGCCCCGCTGGACTGCGAAGAACGCGGTGCGCCGGAACGCGGCGGCCAAAAACGCGGTGACGGCTTCGATCACCTCGTCGCGGCGGGTCGCGCGGTCGAGCGCGTCGAGCGCGTCCGCGAGGCGGCGCACGGACGCGTCGTGCGCGGCCTGGCGGAGCGCCTCGACCTGGGTCGGGTCGGGCTCGGCGCCGGGCGGCTCGACGTCGGGCACCGGGATGCCGATGGGGGAGCTGGGCTCGTCCTCGTAGGCGCCGAGAAACGGCGGCGGGATGGTGGAGCCCGGCTCGCCCCAGCCGTCGTCGACCGAGGCCGCCGGCGGGCGCTCGAAGCGACCGGTCTGCTCCTGGTCGGTCGGCGCGCGCCGCGCGGGGACGGGCGCGGCGGCGGGCGGCGCGGCGGGCGCGGTGGCGGGCGGCTCGGGGC
>RFGE01000292.1 GCA_003696105.1 Deltaproteobacteria bacterium
GCCGTCGCACGTGGACGTGCCGTCGAGTGGGGACGGCCGCTACCGTGCGTTCAACTTGAGCGTGTCCTTGAGCGCCATCGCGCGCGACACGGGCCAGGTCGTGAGGTCGTGGACGAAGTAGGCGATCGCCCAGATGTCCTTGTCGGGCAGCGCCCCGTGCCACGCGGGCATCGCCGTGCCGGTGATGCCGCGGGCGATGATGCGGTAGAGGTTCTCGACCTCGGTGCCGCTGCGGACGTGGTTGACCGTGAAGTCGGGCGGCAACAGCACGTTCTTCGCCTCGCAGCGACCGAGCACGCATTTGACGTTCGTGCCCTCGCAGTCGGACGACTTCTCGCACACCGCGTCACCCGGGATCGCGTGAGTGTAGCTGTCGCTCACCCGCGGCATCGGCAGCCACGCCTGCGGGCGCATCTCGGCCAGCGGCGGCTGGTCGTACTCGGCGCGCGCCTGGTTGATCTCCGTGAGCGTCGCGTATGCCGGATGGCAGCCGTAACACTGTGCGAGGCCGTGGTAGACGACCTTGCCGCGGGCGATCGCGGCCTCGCGCTGGTCCGGCCCCCACGGGTCCGTGTCCACCGCCAGCGGCTCGCTGATCTTCTTGCGCGGATGGCGGAAGCCGCTTCCCTCGGGCGAGAACGTCTTGATGTACTGGACGATCGCGTGGACCACGTCGTCCGGCAGGTTGCGCCAGGACTGCATGGCCGTTCCGTCGAGCCCGTGCTTGATGATGCGCTCGAGATCCTCGTCCGCCGGCAGCTTGCCGTCCTCGGTCGCCGCGAACTTGAACGTCGCGATACGGAAGTCTCGCGGCGGCACGAACAGGTTCTTGGACGCGCGACCGCGGCCGTCCCCCTCGAGCCCGTGACACGGGGAACAATACGCGACATACGCCTGGTGCCCGACGTTCAGGGTGTCCGGGTCGACGGTGACCCCACCGGCAAACGTGACCGGCTCGGTGAAGACGACGGGATCGGTCGAGCACGCGGCAACCAAGGCCGCGGCCGCGGCGAAACGCCAGCTCATGACTCCTCTCCTGTGTTCGCATGGGCCCGCACATGCGCGCGGATCCACCACACGGCGCCGCCGATGAAACCGAGCGGCAGCGCCAGCATCAGGCCGGTGGCAATGTAGTAGACGGTCCGGCCCGCCTCGTTCTGCCGGGCGCAAAACGGGCACGCGTACGCGGCCGCCGGCACGAACCATGCGGCGATCAGCCAAAGCAACGCTGTCGGGCGTGCGCGCATCACCACAGGTACACGAGAGCGTACAGCGGCGGCCATACCGCCACCACAAAGGTCCAATACACGCGGACGGCGCGCACGCCGACGTAGTCGCGCGCATACGCGCCCCGCCCCGCCCGGCGCGTGACGACCGCGAGCGCCGCGACCGCACCGATCACGTGTAGCGCGTGAGCGCCGACGAGCGTGTAGAACAGCGATCCGTACAGGCTGTCGGCGGTGCGCAGACCGTAACCGATGAGGCGCGCCCACTCGTAGCCCTGCATGGCGAGAAAGCCCGCGCCACCGATCAGCGTCGCGCCCAACAGCCGGGTCGCCCGCGCCGGCTGCCGGCGGTCGAGGGCGCGTACGGCCCACCACATGGTCACGCCGCTCGCGAGGAGCAGCACAGTCGCCACGCCGGTCGCGGCCACCGGCAGCCGCGGCTGGTCGGCCGGCGGCCACACGCCCTCGTACTGGCCACGCAACACGATGTGCGAGCTGATCAGCCCCGCGAACAGCATCGCCTCGGTGAACACGAACAGCGCGACCGCCAGCAGGGCGCTGGGCACCACCGGCCGCGAGCGTGCCGCGAGCGCGCGCGCCGTCATCGTACCGCCCCCTCCATGTGGCCGAACTGGTGGACGATGTCAGGGATGAGCGTTCCGTACAGGATCACCAGCGCGGCCAGCGTCGCGATGACGACGTACTTGATGTAGCGCGGCTCGCGTCCCAGGTGAATGAAGTAGTTGAGCACGAGGTATGCCTTGAACGCGGCGATGACGAAGATCGCGGCGATCGCCGGCCCGGATTTGCTCACGGCCGCGATCACCACGGACACGATCATGGCGACCGCGAGGCCGAGGAATACGCGCGTGTACAGGGTCGTAGTTTCGTCGGACATGGCTCGTCTCGCGGTTACGACGACAGGTACAGAAGCGGGAACAGGAAGATCCACACGATGTCGACCAAGTGCCAGTACATCCCGGCATACTCGACCCGCTGCGGGTTCTCCCCCTTACGGACGCGCAGCGCGACCCAGCCGAGGGCGATCATGCCGGCGATGACGTGCAGCCCGTGGAGTCCGGTCATCGCGAAGTAAAACGACCAGAACAGGTTGGCGGTCGGCGTGAAGCCGTGCGCGATCTCGTGCGAGTACTCGTACGACTTGATGCAGAGGAAGACGAGGCCGCACAGCACGGTGATGCCGAGCCAGCGAGACGCCTTCTTGTAGTCGCCCTGGTGCGCGGCGTGGTGCGCGAGCACGACGAGATAGCTGCTGGTGAGCAGCACGCTCGTATTGACGATGCCGGCCCACTCCACCGTGTGGCTCGCGTACGCGCTCCACTCCGAGTGGCGCATCCGCAACAGCAGGTAGCTCGCGATCAGCCCGCCGAAGATGACCGCCTCGCCGGCGAGCACCCACCACATCGCCATCCGCGATGCGGGAATCAGCTCGGATGACTGCGTTCGCGTGTGTTCCGACACGTCACGCCTCCTCGCGGTCAGTGGATGCGCTGCCTTCCGTCGCGCGGCCGTCGCCCGCGGCGTCAGCGCTGCCGCCGTCGCCGCCGGCGGTGCGGCCGCCGCTGTCCGCTTGCCACTGGGGCACGAAGTCGGGACCGTCGCCCGGGAGCGAATACTCGTAGGCGCCGCGGTAGACCTGCGGGACCTCGTCGAAGTTGCCGTGCGGCGGTGGCGACGGCGCGGCCCACTCGAGGGTGGTCGCCTGCCACGGGTTGCGATCGGCCTTCTTGCCCGCCTTCATCGAGTAAAAGAAGTTGAAGATGAACAGGACCTGCGTGAGCAACAGTCCGATCACCCCCACGGTGGACAGCACTTGGAGATCCTGACCGCCCTTGAGGAAGTCGTAGACGAGCGACGGGTCGGCGATGCGCCGATGATGCCCCATGACGCCCAGTTTGAACTGGGGCAGGAACACCATGTTGAAGAACACGAAGGTGCCCAGGAAGTGCAGCTTGCCCAGCGTCTCGTTCAGCCGGCGGCCCCACATCTTCGGGAACCAGTGATAGATGCCGGCGAACGTGCCGAAGAACACCGACGGTACGAGCGTGTAGTGGAAGTGCGCGACGACGAAGTACGTGTCGTGGAAGTAGATGTCGGCGGCCGCCGACCCGAGAATGACGCCCGTGACGCCGCCGACGAAGAAGTTGGCGATGAACCCGAGCGCGAACAACATCGACGCCGGGAACCGGATCGAGCCGCGCACCAGCGTCGCGAGGAACGCGAACATCGCGACGGCGAACGGCACCGAAATCAGGATCGTGGTGAGCGAAAACGGCGTCGCGAGCCGTGGATCGATCCCGCTGATGAACTGGTGGTGCGCCCAGACGACGAAGCTGAGCACGCCGGCGGCGATCGTCGAGTACAGGATCATCTTGTAGCCGTAGATCGCCTTGCGCGCGTTGCAGGTGATCACCTCGGAGACGATGCCGATGGTCGGCAACAGCAGGACATACACCTCTGGGTGGCCGAAGAACCAAAACAGGTGCTGAAACAACAGCGGGTCCCCGCCCTGCGCCGGCGCGAAAAAGCCCGAGCCGATCGTGCGGTCGAGCAGCAGCATCGCCGCCCCCGCGACGAGGGGGCCGACGCTGAGCAAAAAAACGATCGACGCGATGATCTGCTGCCACACGAACATCGGCAGCCGCATCAGCGTGAGCCCCTTGACGCGCAAGTTCAGCGCCGTCGTGATGATGTTGATGCCGCCCATCAAGAACGACGCGAACTCGACCGCGACCGCGAGCAGCCACAAGTTGACGCCCCAGTTGACGCCGCTCATCTCCGCGGCATCCGACAGCGGCGGATAGGACGTCCAGCCGCCCGCCGCCGCGCCGCCGGGGACGAAGAACGACGCGATCACGATGACGACGCTCACGAAGAACGTCCAGTAGGACATCATGTTGAGCCGCGGGAACGCCATGTCATCGGCGCCCACCATGATCGGCAGCACGTAGTTGCCGAACCCGGCGACGAGCAGCGGCATCGCGACCCAGAAGATCATGATGCTGCCGTGCATCGTGACCACCGAGTTGTACTGGTGCGGCGCGAGCGCGCCGAGCAGCGGCACGTCCTGATCGGGCCAGGCCAGGTGATGGCGCAGGCCGAACGCGAGGAACCCGCCCACCAGGGCCATGAACAGCCCGGTGAGCATGTACTGTTTGCCGATCACCTTGTGATCGACGCTGAAGATGTACTTGCGCCAGAACGACGTCGGTTCGCCGTGACTCATCGACCGGTCGCCTCCACGATCAGGTGTCGCTGTTGCGCCATCGTTTCGGCCCACCGCGCGTAATCGTCCTCTGACAGGACGACCAGGCGGGCCCGCATCGACGTGTGGCCGCCGCCACAGATCTCGGCACAGGCGATCTCGTACGTGCCGGGTTCAGTGGCTTTGAACCAGCCGCGGATGCTGCGACCCGGGACCGCGTCCTGCTTGAGCCGCAGCACCGGGATCCAGAACGAGTGAAGCACGTCGGTCGACTCGAGCTGGAAGCGGACGACCTTGTTGGCCGGCACGTACAAGAACCCGCCGGTCTGGAAGTCGTCCTCCGTGTCGAGCGCACCGTCGGGCCCGGCATAGGTAAACGTCCACGCGAACTGGCGCGCGGTCACCCGGACGAGCACGTCGTGCTGCGGCACCTGCCCCTTGACCTCGTGCCACACGCCGTGACTCTTGGCCTCGATCGACAGGTCGAGCGCGAGGACGAGCACGACCGGGGCGAGCACCCACGCGTTGGCCTTGAGCGTGTCGGCCGGCAGCCACCCGGCGCGCCGCCCCTCCCGGCGGCGGTAGCGCACGAGCGTGTAGACCAAGAAGCCCTCGGCGGCGACGAACCAGACGAGGATGATCCACCAGATGTACCGGATGATCGAATCCACGTCGCCGCCGAAGCTGGAGATGTTCTGGGGCAGGTCGTCAAACATCGAGTTGGCTCCGCGGTGCGGGTGCAATACGCCACGGACCGGCCGCCGAATGCAAGCCCCTAGGGCCACTCAGTGGCGTCGTGCGCGCAAAAATCGCCGGTCGGCGCGGCCGGCGGCGCGCGCGCCGGCGCACCGCGGCTGCCGCCGGCGCCCGCGTGCCAGATTGACAAACGCGGGCCGGCGCAAACGCCAATCCGACACCGGCGGTTGCCGCCCGCGGCGCGCGCGTGGTAGGCAAATCGCACCGATCGCGGTACCGGCCCCCGGCATCGCGCTTGCATTTCGGACGCTTCCCGATGCTGCGCTCCATTCCTTCCGTCGCGCTCGCCACGACCCTCGTGGCCGCCGCCGCCCCCGACGCAGCCGCCGTGGACCTCCAGGGCGGGTCGCTGTCCATCGAGCTGCGAAAGCCCGACGGCGACGGCACCTTCTCCACGATGTCCGCGACCGACGTGGCGGAGTTCTTCAACGCGAGTCACTGCATCTGCGGCACGCCGTTTGCGGTCAGGTTGCAGCTCAGCGGCCAGTCGGGCCGACTCGACAGCGTACCGGTCGAAGTGTGGGTGGGCAATGCGTGCGACGACACCGAGAACCTCGCCGACCGCGACCAGCGATGCACGCAGATCGCGACCGTCTCCGACATCAATGACCTGCAAACCCCGCAGACCATCCCGATCCCGGTCGCCGAGCTGGTGTCGCCGGGCATCACGCAGGGGGGCGTCCTCCCGCCGCCGTACGCGTGTCCGGCGACCGAGGCGACTCGCAACGTGTTCGTCCTCGTCGACGACAACGGCGACAACGAATACGAAAACGTGTTCACCCTGGCCGACGACCTGTTCGTCGACGCGGTCGCGCCGCCGGAGCCGACCGAGGTGCAGGCGTCTCCGGGCGAAAACGGGGCGCAGGTCACGTGGAAGCTGCCGCAGTCGAACACCGACGATCTGCGGTCGTTTCAGATCCTGTGCGCGCGCACCGACGGCACGGTGAGCGACGACGACGGATTCCCGCGCGCGGACGCCGACTACCAGACCCCGCTCACGGAGTGCCCCGAGTTGTTCGCGACCGCGGCCCCGCTCCCCGGCGGCCGCGCGCGCGGCGGCGGCGACGGAGGCCCGGTCGACGCCGGCGCGGTCGACGCCGGCGCGGACGCGGGCCCGCCCCCGGCGGGGTTGGACGTGCTCGACCCGATGTTCGTCTGCTCGGATCCGATCGGATCGACGTCCTCGACCGCACGCGTCGACGGCCTCGAAAACGGCGTCGAGTACGAGCTGGTGCTCGTCACCGTCGATCCGCGGCGCAATCCCGCGGTGACGGCGCTCGGCCGCATCACGCCGTCCGAGGTGATCGACTTCTGGGAGGATTACAAAGGCCAGGGCGGCGCGGCGCTCGGCGAGTACTGCTTCGTCGCGACGGCCACCTACGGCGACTACGACCACCCGTTCGTGCGCGTGCTGCGCAACTTCCGCGACGACGTGCTCGCGCCCACCTCGTTCGGGCGCCGGTTGATCGAGGCGTACTACGCCCACTCGCCGCCGGCGGCGCGGTTCATTGCGCGGCACCCGGCGCTGCGCGCGCTCGCGTGGGTCGCGCTGCTGCCGGTCGTCCTCGCGGCCGGCGCGTGGGTCTACACCGGGTGGGCGGGCAAGCTGGGCCTGCTCGTCGCGTTCGCGCTGTGGCGCGCGCTGCGCCGGCGCCGGCGCCCGGCACCGGTCGCCGCGGCGCGCGGGGCGCGGGCGCGGACGCGCCGCGCGGCCGCCGCGGCCGCCGTCGCCGCTTTGGTCGCGCTGTGGGCCGGGCGCGCGGCGGCCCAGCCGTACTGGGACGAGCCGGGCGGCCCGGCCGACCAGCAGCTCGACGACACGTTGCGCGAACGCCGCAGCGCGTGGACGCTCGAGATCAAATTCGGGCCGTACCTGCCGGAGGTCGATTCGGAGCCGGCGTTTGCGGCGAAGGCCGCGGACGAGCGGCCGTTTGCGCGGATGTTCGGCAACCGCAGCCGCGTGATGACGCAGGTCGAACTCGACCGCTACCTTCTGTACCCGAAGGGGCAGCTCGGCATCGGCGCCGGCATCGGCTTCTGGGACGCGACGGCCCACGCGTTCGAGGTCGACGCCGACGGCACGATCGTCGCCGACAACAACGGCGACCCGAAGCGGTCGCCGGGCGACGAGACGAGCCTCCAGATCCTGCCGGTGTACGTTCACGCGATCTATCGGCTCACGCTGCTCGACGACGAGCTCGGCGTGCCGATCGTGCCGTACGCCAAGGTGGGCCTGTCCTGGTACCTGTGGCGCATCACCCGGCCCGACGGCGACACCGCCACCTACTTCCCCGACGACACATGCACGACTGCCGGCGACTGCCCGAGCGAAAAGGCGCGCGGCGCGACGACCGGCTACCAGGGAGCAGTCGGCATTTCGGTGCGCGCGGAACGACTCGACCCGTCGGCCGCGCGCGCGCTGGCCAGCGACATGGGCATCGAGCACGCCGGGTTCTTCGTCGAGCTGGCGCTCGCCAAGGTCAACGGCATCACGTCGGACAACCTGCGCGTCGGCGACACGACGTGGCTGGCGGGAATCAACTTCGAGTTTTGAGGACGATCAAGCTCGTCGTCGAATACGACGGCACGGACCTGGCCGGCTGGCAGCGCCAGGCCAACGGGCCGACCGTGCAGGAGCACCTCGAGCGCGCGCTGGCCGCGATGACCGGCGGGCCGGTCGCGGTGATCGGCGCCTCCCGCACCGACGCGGGCGTCCACGCGCTCGGCCAGGTCGCACACTTTCGCACCGGCGCCGCGATCCCGGAGCACGGGTTCCGCCGCGGCCTCAACGCGCTGCTGCCTCCCGCGATCGCCGTCGTCGGCTGCGAGCGCGCGCCGGACGACTTTCACGCGCGATTCTGGGCGCTCGGCAAGCACTACCGCTACCGCGTCCTCGCGCGCCCCGACCGGTCTCCGCTGTGGCGCCGCACGGCGTGGCACCGACCGCGGCCGCTCGACGTCGACGCGATGCGCGCCGCCGCGGCCCACCTCGTCGGCGAGCACGACTTTTCCGCGTTTCGGGCGGCCGGCTGCACCGCGCGCACCGCGACGCGCCGCGTGACCGCGATCGATATCGACCGCACCGGCGACCTGGTGGACATCCACGTGCGCGGTGACGCGTTCTTGCGCAACATGGTGCGCATCATCGCAGGGACGCTGGTCGAGGTCGGCGAGGGGCGCCGCGCGCCGGAGGCGGTCGCCGACGCGCTCGGCAGCCGCGACCGGACGCGCGCGGGCCAGACCGCGCCCGCCCGCGGGCTCACGCTGGTGTCGGTCGCGTACGGCGACGGGCGCCCGCCCGACCGGGGCGTCCGCCGCGCACCGTGACCCGGCCGCCGGCGCCGCCGGCGCCGCAACCTGCGGCAACGAGGACGACGCGCCGCGGCACGGCGCGGCCGCTGTAAGCTGACCCATCGGCACGCGTTTCCCAAACGAGCCTGTGGCTTCCCAACCCGCAGTCGACGCGGCGTCGCTCGAACGCGAACGCCGGCTGATCGAGGAGGCCCAGCGCGGAAATCTCGACGCCTTGCGCCCGCTGTTGGACACATACGCTGCGCCGCTGTACGCGAACGTCATCTTGCCTCGCGTCGGCGAGCCGGCGACCGCCGAGGACGTCCTGCGGGACACGTTCCTCACCGCGGTCACCAAGATTCAGTCGTTTCGCTGGCAGGGCCACGGGCTGTACGGCTGGCTGCGCCAGATCGCGGTCAACAAGGCGTACGACCTGCACCGCCGGTCGCAGCGCCAGCGGCGGCTCGCCGAGGCCCTCGCCGCCGAGCTCGCGGCGACGGCGCCGCCGGCGTGCGGGCCGGACGCGCTGCTGATCGCCCGCCAGGAGACCGCGATCAACCGGCGGCGCATCGCCGAGGCCCTCGCGCGCATTCCCGACCGCTACCGGCGCGCCATCGAGCTGCGGCTGATCGACGAGTTGCCGCGCGACGAGTGTGCTGCCACGCTCAACGTGACGGTCGGCACGTTCGACGTGTTGCTTTATCGCGCCGTCCGCGCGTTCCGGCGCGCATTCGGAGACCGAGACGAATGATCCGCGACGACGACATCCCCGCGCCCGACGCGCCGGCCGATCCGGCGGAGCAGCGCCGCGCCCGATCGTTCGCGTCGCTCGTCGACGACCTGATCGACGGCCTCCCGCCGCCGCCGGCGTTGCCGGCCGATCAGCGCGCGCTGCTCGAGACGGCCACGATCGTTCGCGCGAGCACGCGCGACGCGTTCGACCTGCCCCCCGAGCGGCGACGCGCCGTCGTCGACGCGGCGCTGCGGGCCGCCGTCGGGCCGGCCGCATCGGTTCCCGCCTCCCGCGCCGGCGCCCCGGCGCCGCGCGCCGCGCCGGCGGCCGCCGGCCCCCCCGCGGTGCGGGGCCGGTCGCGGGCGCCGCACCGCGCATCGTCGCCGTGGGTCATCGCAGCCGTCGCGGCCGCGGCCGCGCTCGCGCTGTGGTTTCGCCCCGCGCCGCGCGAGCCGACGCCTGGCACCGGCGGCTGGCCGGCCGCGCTGCGCTCGCGCCCGGCCGATGCGCTGGTCGGCCGCATCGCCCCCGCGCGCGCGGCCGACGCCGCGGCGCGCATCGATCAGATTTACGCGGACCGACACGCGGGTTTCCGCGCGGTCCACTTCCGCCGGCTCGGCGCGCGGAGGCGGCCGTGATCGGTCGCGTGCTCGCGGTCGCGCTGGCGGCGGTCGTCGCGGCGGCCTGCACCGGCGATGCGCCCCGATCCGTCACGCAGCTCGCCGAGCCGGCGGACGCGCTCGACGAAGATCTGATGGCGGCCCTGCTACAGGCCAAGAACCTGCACCACAAGGCGAACCTCTACTTGCTCGACGGCGACACGCGCGCGGCCATCGACGCCCTGCGCGCGATCCTGGCGATCGAGTTCCCGCCCGGCGCCGACGAGGCGCAGGACGTGCTGGTCGACGCGCGCTCCCGGCTGGCCAAAGTGCTGCTCGGCGCGGGGCGAGCGGACGAAGCGCTGCGGGTCGTCGACGAGGGCATCGCGGCCGCCGCGCGCGAGTCGTACTTCCTCGCGAACGCGTACACGGTGCGCGGCGAGATCCTCGAGCACCTCGCGACGGCCCAGACCGATCCCGCCGCGCGCGACGCGCTCAAGCGCGATGCGATCGCGGCGTACGACCGCAGCATCGAGATCAACAACGCGATTCGCGCCCGCTTGCGCGAGGAGGCCCGCCGATGAAGTTCGCCGCCGCCGTCGCCATCGCCGCGTGCCTGGCGCTCACGTCGTGCGGCGCCAAGCAGCCGACGTCCCGCTACGCCGCCGCCGACGCCCGCAAAGACGAGATCCGAGGCCTGTGGATGCAGATCCGAATGTGGCGCGCCGAGATGGGGCTGCGCGGCGTCGAGCCGACGTCGCGCGCGATCCGCCAGATGCTGCACGTGCCCATGCATCAACTGTTGGCGGAGCTGGCGGCGATGTGCGTGCCGCCCACCGACCCGTCGCACGCCTGCTCGGATACCTGCAATCTGGCCGAGAACATCTGCGAAAACGCGGAGGCGATCTGCCGCATCGCCGGCGAGCTTCGCGACGACGACTGGGCGCGCCGCAAATGCGCCAGCGCCAAGGCGTCGTGCAAGGACGCCAAGCGCCAGTGCTGCGCGTGCGAGAGCCGCCACGGCCGCCGGTGACGCCCGCCGTCGGCGCGTGGCCCGCGGCGCCGCGGCCCGGGACCGCCCGCGCCCGCGCCCGTGCGCGTGGCCCGCGGCGCCGCGGCGCGCCGCCCGACGTCGACCCGCGCGACGGGGCGCCGATCGCCGCGCTCCGTGCGGCGC
>RFGE01000293.1 GCA_003696105.1 Deltaproteobacteria bacterium
CGGATCGCCTGGAAGCGGTGCTCGCCCGCGTGAGCCACCTGCTGGCGAAAGTCGGGCCGAGCAACACGATGCTCAACTGACTGCGCCCCGCGCGCCGGCGCGCCCCGGCTCGACGCACCGGCGCACCGCTGCGCGGCAGGCGGGCCCTCCGCCGGCCGAGCAGTCGGCTATCGGATCACGGTCAGGCCGGGGCTTCGCCGCCCTTCGGCCAGAACCCGCGCCGCCGCCGCGACGGCGACCTTCGACGCGATGTCCATGAACCGCTGTGCGTGCTCGGACTCCGGCGCCGCGACGATGACCGGCACACCGCTGTCGCCGCCGAACCGGACCTTCGCGTCGATCGGCAACTCGCCGAGGAACTCGATGCCGCGCTCGGCCGCGAGCCGCTTGCCGCCGCCGCGCGAGAAGATGTCGTCGTGATGGCCGCACGCGGGGCACACGTAGTAGGACATGTTCTCGACGATTCCGAGGATGGGAATCGCGACGTTCTCGAACATCTGGATTCCCTTGACGACATCGATCAGCGCGACCTCCTGCGGCGTCGTCACCATCACCGCGCCCGTGATCGGAATGAGCTGCGACAGCGACAACTGCACGTCGCCCGTTCCCGGTGGCAGGTCGCACACGAGGTAGTCGAGCTCGCCCCAGTCCACGTCCTCCAGGAACTGCTGAAGCAGTCGGTGTACCATCGGCCCGCGCCACACCACCGCCTTGTCCTTTTCGACGAAGAAGCCGATCGATATCACCTTGATGTCGTAATGAACTGCCGGCACGATCTTTTGCCCCGCCGTGGTGGTAGCCGGGATCTGCGGCGGTCCGAGCATCTGCGGCACCGACGGGCCGAAGACGTCCGCGTCGAGCAACCCGACGGTGGCGCCGTGCTTGCGCAGCGCCAACGCCAGGTTGGTCGCGACCGTCGACTTGCCGACCCCCCCCTTGCCCGCCGCCACCGCGATGATGTTCTTGACCCCCGGCAGGCGCGCCTTGTCGGCCGGCGCGGGACGGGCGGCCACCGCGCTGGTAAACTCCACGCGCACCTCACCGGCGCCCGCATCCCGCAGCGCCCGCGTGACCCGCTCGCGCAACTCGTCCCGCATCGCCTTCGGATAGGCCGGCGTGATCAATTCGATCCCGACGGTCACCGCGTCGCCGTCGACCGCGATGCGTTTGACCTGGCGCATCGTCACCAGATCCTTGGCGAGCGCGGGATCGGTAACCGTCTTGAGCTGTTTGCGGATGTCGTCTTCGGTGAGCTTGGTCATTTCGATTCCGTATCGCCGTCAATGTGGCCGAGCCGCGTTTTCTTCGCCTCGACGTAGGCCCGGCTGTATTCGGTCGTGTCGACCCAGTGCGGCACCTGCTCGGCCACCACCACGCCCGCCTGCTCGAGCCCGCGCACCTTGTCCGGGTTGTTCGTCATCAGCCGGACGGAACGCACGCCGAGATCCTTGAGAATCGCGGCCGCGATCTCGTAGGTGCGCAGGTCTGCCTCGAACCCGAGCGCGAGATTGGCGTCTACCGTGTCGATCCCCTGATCCTGCAGTGCGTAGGCGCGGACCTTGTTGCCGAGCCCGATCCCGCGGCCTTCCTGCCGCATGTAGACGAGAATCCCCTGTTCCTCGCCGGCGATGCGGTCGAGCGCCGTCTCGAGCTGCGCGCGACAATCGCAGCGGAGCGAGCCGAGGGTTTCGCCGGTGAGACACTCGGAGTGGACGCGCACGAGCACCCGGTCGGCCCCGAACACGTCCCCGCGCACCATGGCGACGTGCTCGTCGCCGCCCGCCCGGTAGACCACGAGGCGAAACGGGCCGCGAGCGGTTGGCATGTCGGCTTCGGCGTAGCGGTCGATGGTGGGCATGGCGTGTGGGTTCCGCGTGCGAGGTGCTACTCTCTATGATAAGGATCGGGCTTGTAAAGGCCCGAGAGGGATTCCCATGGCAGTCAAGCCCATCGTGAAGTGGCCGGATCCGCGGCTGCGCCAGCAAACCGTGGAAGTCACGCAAATTGACGACGAGATCCGCGAACTGTACCGCGATCTGTGCGACACCATGTTCGCGGACAACGGCGTCGGCATCGCCGCCATCCAGATCGGTCATGCCGCGCGCATGTTCCTGATCGACGCGGTGGTCGCCGGCGGCGCGGAGGGCGACCCGCCGGTCGCCTTCATCAACCCGGAGATCGTCGCGCTGTCCGACGAGACGGAAACCGCCGACGAGGGCTGCCTGTCGTTTCCCGGCATCTACGTGCCCGTCGAGCGGGCGGTGCGCGCGCGGGTGCGGGCGATGAACCTCGAGGGGACCTGGTTCGAACTCGAGGGCGAGGGGCTGTGCGCCCGCGCCATCCAACACGAGCACGACCACCTCACCGGCAAGCTGCTCGTCGATTTCGTCGGACCGCTCAAGAAGCAGATGATTCGGCGCAAGATGAAGCGGCTCGCGGCCGACGAGGCGGCGGCCGCGTCCGGGGGCTGACGGGTGAAGGTCGTCTACGGGCTCGTTGCGGTCGCCACGGCGTTGCTCGTGATCGGCGGCGTCGGCACGATCGCCGCGTTCGTCGCGCATGCCTCGCCGGGTGTGCGGGCCGTATTCATGTGGATTTGCCTCGCCGGCCTGATCCCAACCATGATCCTGTTGGTCCTCGGCCTGTGCGTGGGCCTGTACGACGTCTACCGCTACCGGATTCGCGGCGAGCCGCGTCCGAGCGAAACGCCGTGACCGAGCCCGCCGCCGACGCGGTCTACATCCGCGGCATCGAGTTCGAGGCGCACCACGGCTACACGGCCGCCGAGCGCAAGCTCACGCGGAGGTTTCGCGTGCATATCGAGCTGCGGCTGCCGCTCGCACGCGCGGCCGAATCCGACAGCATCCGCGACACGGTGGACTACCGCAAGGTGTGCGAGTGCGCCGTCGCCATCGGCACCGAGCACACGTATCGCTTGCTCGAAGGGCTCGCCGGCCAGATCGCGCGCGGAGTGCAGGACCTGTACCCCGCGGCGACCGTGTGCGTCGAGGTCGAAAAGCTCGCCCCGCCCTGCCGCGGAGCCCCGGAGGCCAGCGGCGTCCGCCTGACCCTGCCGGCGCGCCCGGCGTAGCCGCAGAGCCCCGGGCGCGGGCTCGCGGTCGCGATCCACCGTCGCCGGGTGCCGGGCGGGCGCGGGCGCGGGCTCGCGGTCGTGGAACGCCTGTGCGGACGTGACACGGGGTCCAGGGCCTGCGAGTCCGGGCGCGGGCGCGGGCTCGCGGTCGTGGGACGGACTCCCGCAGGCCGAGCGGGCCCGTATCCGGGCGCGCCGGAAACCCCACGGACTGCGCGCGACGCGCACCGGAGTCGGTACGCCGTGGGCGTTGCCCCCCCGAAATAATACGGTTTTACGGTCAAGATATAGCATATTTCTTGTTGACGCGCTCCATTAACTCGGTATTCTCGTCGGAGAACCGAGCAATGAAGGCAGCCTGGGACATGACCGCCCCCCTCGCGCAGCAGTGGAAGCAGCGGCTCGCGTCATCGATCGACCCGGCGCTCGCGGAGGAGATCGACGCATTCGAGGCACAGATCGAACTGCGCCGCCAAGGCGTCATCGACGACAAGGTGTTCGCCGAAACCCGCCTGCGCCGCGGCGCGTACGGCCAGCGGTACGACAACGGCCAGCGCCACGACGGCATCGGCACGCGCACGCTGGCGTACCCGAGCGGCTCGCTCACCAAAGGTCCGAACACGCTGTGGGACGCGCCGGGAATGCAGCGGATCAAGCTGCCGCTCGGCCAGCTCACGGCCGGCCAGCTCGAGGTCATCGCCGAGCTGGCCGAGGAGTACGCGGACGGCATCGCGCACGTCACGACCCGCCAGGACATCCAGCTCCACTTCGTCCACATCGACGACACGCCGACGATCATGCGGCGGCTCGCGGCCGTCGGCGTGACCACGCGCGAGGCATGCGGCAACTCGGTGCGCAACGTGACCGCGTGCGTCCGAACCGGCGTGTGCGCCGGCGAGTGCTTCGACACGACGCCGCACGCGCGCGCGCTGGCGAGGTTTCTGCTCGGCCACCCCGACGCGCAGGACTTCGGTCGCAAGTTCAAGATTTCGTTCTCGGGGTGCCGCACCGAGGCGTGCGGTCTCGCGGCCATCCACGACCTGGCGTTCGTCGCCGCCGTGCGCGACGGCGAGCGCGGGTTCGAGGTGCTCGCGGGCGGCGGCCTGGGCGCGGTGCCGCACCAGGCCCAGGTGCTCGCCGACTTCGTGGCGGAACGCGACATCCTGCCGTTGGCGCAGGCCGTCTGTCGCGTGTTCGCGCGCCACGGCGAAAAGCAAAACCGCGCGCGAGCCCGGCTGAAGTTTCTCGTCGCCAAGGTCGGCATGGACACGTTTCGCAAGTGGGTCGCCGACGAGCGCGCCCGCCTGACGCCGGATCCGGCCTGGACGGGGCTGCTGGACGACGCGACCGCGCACATCGACGGCCCGCTGAAGCCGCCGTCGCCGCTGCCGCCCGGCCCGTATCCGCCCGGGTTCGACGCATGGCGCGCGACCAACGTCGCCCCACAGCGCCAGCCGGGCTACTCCATCGCGACGGTGCGCCTGCCGCTGGGCGACGCGACCGCCGACCAGCTGCGCGCCCTCGCCGACATCGCGCGCGCGTACACGGGCGACACAATCCGCGCGACGGTCGAACAGAACCTCGCGCTGCGGTGGGTGTCAGACGGTGACTTGCCGGCGGTCTACGCGGCGTTGGCGCGCGCCGGGCTCGCCGCGGCCGGCGCCGGCACGATCGAAGACATCACCGCGTGTCCCGGCACCGACACCTGCAAGCTGGGAATCGCGTCGTCGCGCGGACTCGCTTCCCACCTCGTGGTGCGCCTGCGCCGCGACCGCGACGATCGCCCCGACGACGTCGCCGCCCTGCGCATCAAGGCGAGCGGCTGCTTCAATGCCTGCGGCCAGCACCACATCGCCGACATCGGCCTGCTCGGCGTAAGCCGCAACGTGCGCGGCCGCCGTGTACCGCACTTCCAGCTCGTGCTCGGCGGCCGGTGGGCGCACAACGCCGGCGCATTCGGCCTGCCGATCGGCGCGATCCCGGCCAAGCGGGTGGGCGACGCGATCGAGCGCGTGGTCGCGTTCTACCGAGCCGAGCGCGGACCGGGCGAATCGCTGCACGACTTCTTCGCGCGCGTCGGTCGCAAGCGGACGCGCGACCTGCTGGCCGACCTCACCGACGTGCCGCCGTACGAGGAGGCGCCCGAGCTGTACACGGACTGGGGCGACCCGCGCGAATACACCATCGGCGACATGGGCGTCGGCGAGTGCGCCGGCGAGGTCGTGTCGGCCACGGAGTTCGGCCTCGCGGACAGCGAGCGCGAGGTGTTCGAAGCGCAAGTGTGCCTGGACGAGCGGCGCCATGCCGACGCCGCGCAGCGCGCGTACCGCGCAATGCTCGAGGCGGCGCGCGCGTTGGTGCGCATGCAACTTCCTGACATCGGCGCGGAGCCGGACGACATCGTGCGCGAGTTCCGCGCGCGGTTTTGCGATACCGGCCTGTTTTACGACCCGTTCGCCGGTGCCAAGTTCGCCAACTACCTGCTCGCGATGCACGCAAACCCGCCCAACCGCGTCGGCCCGGCGGCGGCCCGCCAGGCCGTCGAGGAGGCGCAACTGTTCGTCGAGGCGGCTCATGCGTGCCACGAGCGCATCCAAGCGGGGGCGGCCGCGTGATCGTCCATCAGGTGAGCGTGGGCCTGTCGGCCGCCACGCCGGTCGGCGCCTCGCCGGCCGACGTCGTCGCCGCGTTCCACGGGTGGATCCAACGCGACGCGGTCGACGAGCTGCTGATCGACGTCGTGGACTACAGCCACGTGCCCGGCGGCCCCGGCGTGCTGCTCATCGGCCACACGGGCCACTACGCCGCGGATGTCGTCGGCGAGCGGCCGGGGCTGCGCTACCAGCGGCGTCGCGACCCGCCGGGGCCACTGGCAAAGAAGCTGCGCGAAGCGGCGGCGCGCGCGCTCGCGGCGGCAGACCGGCTCGAACGCGACCTCGACGGACGCTTGCGGTTTCGCGGCGACGAGCTGGTCGTGCGCATCCACAGCCGGCTGCTGGCGCCCAACGACGCGCCGACGTTCGCGACGGCGCGCGACGCCGCGGCCGGCGTCCTGCACGACCTGTTCGGCGGGCCCGACGTCGCGCTCGCCCCCGAACCCGACCCCCGCAGGCTGTTGACGCTGTACGTGCGCGGCCCGCGCGGCACGACCGCGGCGAACCTCCGCGAGCGCGTGACCGCATGACCCGCGCGGAACATCGGCGCCGGCCGTCGAGTCCGCGCCGGCCATCCCCGTGTCCGCGCGGACCGCGGCTCACTTGACCAGGCGCAGGTGGGCGCCCTTGCGCGGGCGCGACGCGGCGCCGCCGGCCGGCGCCCCATCGCCGCGTGCCCCGTCATCGCCGCCGTCCCCGTCGTCGGCCCGCCCCGCCAGGTCGCCGAGCACGTCGTCGGGGACGTCGTCGGGCCACACCAACCCGCGGCTGTCGACGTCGGACACGACCGCGTAGACCGCGGGCCACGGCAGCTCACACCGGTGCGGTACGCCGCCGAACGTGAGCGTCCCCCGGAGCCCCGCGTCGTCCACCTCGAGGTCGGGCACCGGCGGGCTCAGGTTGTAGCCGAACCGCAACACGAGCTTGGCGTCGCCCGCGAACCGCTCGGGCACGCGCACTCCCGGCGCGCTGGCGTCGACGTGGACCAGCACCGCCCCCTCGGCGAGCAGTTCCTCGACCACTGCGCGCTTGGCCGGAAGCTCCCCGCCGCGCCCGCCGGCGTCCAGCGGCGGCGACGGCGGCACGTCCTCGGGCGCGCAGCCCATCAACTCGCAAAACTCGGCTCGGTCGATCAGACCGTCGTCGAACGCATCGCGAAGCAGCGATCCCGCCGTGTCGAATCCGACGCGCGCCATCCGCGCGGCCAGCCGCTCGGCCCGGGCCGCGTGCTCGAGCACTGCGGCGTGCGCCTCGAACGCGCCGATGTCGCCCGCCCGCCACCGCGCGAGCGCCGCCTCGACCTGATCGAGCGAGCCGCTCAGGCGGCGTTCGAGCAGCTCCGTCATGACCGCCTGAAGGCGAGCGAGCTGAGCCTCGGTCCGGTCCGGCACGCCTCCGTTGTACCATCGACCCGGCCGACCGGCCAACGATTCCGCCGCGGGCGCGACCTACAGCGCCTCGAACAGCGCGCGAAGGTCGGCGGGAACCGGCATCGACGTGAACGTGTCGAGGTCGGTGATCGCGCAGGTGACGGTGCCCTCCGCGCACAGCGCATCGCCGCACAGCGCCCGGTAGCGGAGCGTGACGGACCGGTTGCCCACGCGGTCGCACGTGACCTCGACCGTGACGTCTTCGCCGTAGCGCAGCGGCCGCACGAACCGCGCCTCGCACGCGACCGCGGGCAGGCCGACGCGCCGCTCGTCCAGCAGCGCGACATAGGCTGCCGGACCGCCGAACCGCTGGCGAAATACCTCCTCGAACGCCTGATGGAAGTAGTGGAAGTACAGCGGATAGTAGACGATGCCGGCGTGGTCGATGTCCGCGAAGCGGACCGGCAGAGTGAAACGAAACGCCACGCCGTCTACTTGACGTACTCGGCCTGGACCTCGGGCACTTCCGAGATCGTCGCGACGTCCGCGACCGGCACCAACACGTCTTTTCCGTTGACCGTCATCCTCAACATCCGGCCGTCGACGAATTCCACGGCGCGGCCGCTCACGTAGTGGTAATCGTTCGTGCCGATCACGACCTTCTTGCCGAGGAACGGCGCGAGGCGCTCGCGATGGTGCCTGGGATTGCGGTCGGTGGTCACGGTGGTGTGCGAGGTTACTGACGGGGGCGGCGGGCGTCAAGCTGGCGTGCTCGACGCCGACGCCAGACTGGCGAAACGATCGAGGTGAGCCGGCACGATTACCCGGATGCCTTGCGCGCCGACGGGTGCTCGTCGTACCAGGCCTTGAGGCTCTCCTCGGAGATCTGCACGACGATTTCGGCATCGTCGCGCACCACCCGCGCCTGGCAGCCGAGTCGCGATTCCGGTCGCACGTCGAACGCCATGTCGAGCCGGTCGTCTTCGTTGTCCTCCATGTCCGACAGGGCGTCCTCGCCCGCCAGCACGTAGACGTGGCACGTCGAGCACGCGCACTGCCCGCCACACGAGCTGCCGACCTTGGCGCCGACTTCCTCGGCGGCCTCGAGCAACGTCGTGTCCGGGTCGACGTCGACCTCGAGTTCCGGCTCGTCGGGCACGGGCGGTTTGAAGCGAATCTTGGCCATCAGCTGCCCACCTCGTGTTCGACCTCGGCGAGCGTACGCCCTTCCATCGCGGCCGCGATCGCCCGGTTCATCCGCTTTTCCGCAAACGGTTTCGACGCGCGATCGAGCGCCTCGATCGCGGCGCGAATCGCCAGGTGGTCGTCACCGACCTTGACCTGTTCGAGCGCCGCCATCGCCCGCTCGATCTCCTCGCGCACGGCGTCGTCGAGCAGCTCCGGGTCCGCCGCCATTGCTGCCCGGGTCGCCGCCAGGATGCGGTCGGCCTCGACGCGCTCGATGCGCAGGTTGCGCGCGGCCAGGTCCTCCTCGGCGTGCTCGAACGAGTCGAGGAGCATGCGCTCGACCTCCTCGTCCGTCAGCCCGTACGACGGCTTGACCTCGATCGTGTTTTCGATGCCCGTGAGCTTCTCGCGCGCCGTGACGTGCAGGATGCCGTCCTCGTCGACCACGAACGTGATCTCGACGCGCGCCATCCCCGCTGGAAGCGGCGGAATGCCCTTGAGCGTGAACCGCGCCAGGGACCGATTGCCGTCCACCGTCTCGCGCTCGCCCTGGACCACGTGGATATCGAAGCCGGTCTGGTTGTCGGCGTACGTCGTGAACTCCTGCTTGGCACCGGTCGGAATCGTCGAGTTGCGGTAGATGAGCTTTTCGACGACGCCGCCCATGGTCTCGATTCCGAGCGACAGCGGGATCACGTCGAGTAGCGTCACCTGCTGGCTGCCGCCGGCGAGCATGTCGGCCTGGGCCGCCGCGCCGAGCGCGACGACGTGGTCGGGGTCGATGTCCGCCAGCGGCTCGCGCCCGAAGATGTCGGCGACGTAGTCGCGCACGACCGGCGACCGGGTCGAGCCACCGACGAGGATGACCCCGTCCAGCTCGCCCGGCGCCACCTCCGCGTCCTTGAGCGCGCGGCGACACGCCTTGCGCGTCTTGCGCAGCAGCGGCTCGATCCACGCCGCGAAATCGGTGCGCGAGAGCTCGCGGCGGAACACGGAGCCATCGGGCATCGCGAGGGCGAACTCGGTCGCCTCGGCGCCGGTGAGCCGTTCTTTGGCCGCGCGCGCCGCCGCCACCGCGCGCCGGACCAGGCGCGGGTCGACCGTCTCGGGATGCCCCGCCGCGTCGAGCATGCGCTGCGCGATCGCGCGGTCGAAATCGTCGCCGCCGAGTGCCGAGTTGCCGCCGGTGGCCTTCACCTCGAACACGCCCTCGACGAGCTTGAGGATGGACACGTCGAACGTGCCGCCACCGAGGTCGTAGACCGCGTAGGTGCCGTACTCGTTCCGGTCGAGCCCGTAGGCCAGCGCGGCGGCGGTCGGCTCGGCCAGCAGCCGCAACACCTCGACGCCCGCGAGCCGGCCCGCGTCGCGCGTCGCCTGGCGCTGCGCGTCGTCGAAGTAGGCCGGGACCGTGATCACCGCCTGCGTCGGCCGCACGCCGAGCGCCCGCTCCGCGCGC
Organism: Deltaproteobacteria bacterium; assembly: GCA_003696105.1. Taxonomy (NCBI): domain Bacteria; kingdom Pseudomonadati; phylum Myxococcota; class Myxococcia; species Deltaproteobacteria bacterium. Next base: position 9,766 of record RFGE01000293.1, read on the forward strand.
GACAGCAGCTCGCGCAGAATTTCCGCCGACACCTCGATCGGCGTCACCGACCGGCCGTCGCCGAGCCGGATGCGGATCACGCGGTCGTCCGTTTCGTCGAAGTCATACGTGACCAGCCGGCGCGCGTCGCCGAGATCGGCCACGCTACGGCCCACCAGCCGTTTGGCCGACGCGATCGTCGTGCGCGGGTATTCCGCGGCGCGCTCGAGCGCCTCCCGGCCAACGATCACCGACCCGTCGTCGGCGTAGTGGACCACCGACGGCACCGTGGTCGAACCGTCCGGTCCCGGGATGGCGACCGGCCTGCCGTCGCGCACGATCGCGACCACGCTGTTCGTGGTGCCGAGGTCGATGCCGACCGCGACCGTCGCGCACGCCTCCTTCGCGGTGGACTGGCCCGGTTCGGCGATTTGCATCAGCGACATCAGTCGTCCTCGTCGTCGTCGTCGTCTTGCGCCGCGTCCACCTGTTCGAGATAGCGGTCGACGTAGCGCAAGCGGATGAGTTCGCGCTTGATCTCGTCGAGCGCGGCGCGGTCGCCGGTGTCGTCGAACCGGCGCCAAAGTTCCCCGAGCGCGGCGACGGCGGCATCGCGCCGCCGCTGCATATCGGCGCCGAGTTGGTTCACTCGCGCGCGGTCGCCCGCCGCGATCGCCGCCGCGAGTTCCTCGCGTGCGTCGAGCACGTCGGCGAGAAACGCGGGATCGAGCACCTCGTTGTCGCCGATCGTGACGCCGTGCAGCGCCAGCAGATACTCGGCGCGAGGCACCGGCTTGCGCAACACCTCGTAGGCTTCGTTGAGCGCCATCGACTCGTTGAGCGCCGCGACGCGTTGGCCGGCCGCAGCACCCGCGACGCGGTCCGGGTGGGCCGCCCGCGACCGCTCGTGGTAGCGGCGCTCGAGCTCGTCGAGGTCGATCGCAAACCGCGGCTCGAAACCGAGCAGCGCAAAGTGGTCGGACATCGCTCGCCCCGTCAGAACTGAACCGACTCGCCGCAGCCGCAGGTGCTCTTGACGTTCGGGTTGTTGAACTTGAACCCGTAGCCCATCATCGTGCGAACGAAATCGAGTTCGGTCCCCTTGAGGTACAGGTAGCTCTTCGGATCGACGTACAGGCGCACGCCGTCCTTTTCGAACACGTGATCCGTCTCGCGCGGCTCGCCGTCGTCCCACTCGAACAGGTACGAAAAGCCCGTGCAGCCACCGCCGCGGATCCCCGCGCGCAAGGAGGCGTTCGGCGTTCCGCGTTTTGCGGCCTGCCGTTTGATCTCCTGTACGGCGCTGTCGGTGATCGTGATCATGACGCCTTCTGTTGAGCCTTTCGCCGCTCCTGCTTCTGCTTGTAGTCGGCGATCGCCGCCTTGATCGCGTCCTCGGCGAGTACCGAGCAGTGGATCTTGACCGGCGGGAGGTTCAGCTCCTCGACGATCTGCGTGTTCTTGATCTGCAACGCCTGGTCGATCGTCATGCCCTTGACCCACTCGGTCGCCAGCGACGACGACGCGATCGCGGAGCCGCAGCCGAACGTCTTGAACTTGGCGTCCTCGATGACGCCGTCCGCGTTGACCTTGATCTGCAGCTTCATCACGTCACCGCAGGCGGGCGCGCCGACGAGCCCGGTGCCGACCGATTCGTCGTTCTTGTCGAGGCTGCCGACGTTGCGGGGATTCTCGTAGTGGTCCAGTACCTTGTCGCTGTACGCCATGGTGTTCCTCTAGTGCGGGTTGGTCCACTCGATGCTCGCGATGTCGATCCCCTCCTGGTACATCTCCCACAGGGGCGACAGCTCGCGGAGGCGGTTGACCGCCTTCACGGTGAGCTCGATGGTGTAGTCGATTTCTTCTTCGGTGTTGAAGCGGCCGATGCCGTAGCGAATCGACGTGTGCGCCAGCTCCTCGCCGACGCCGATCGCGCGCAGGACGTAGCTCGGTTCGAGCGACGCCGACGTGCACGCCGATCCGGACGACACCGCGACGTCCTTGAGCGCCATCAACAGCGACTCGCCCTCGACGAACGCGAACGACACGTTGAGGTTGCCGGGCAGCCGGTGCTCGAGCGAGCCGTTGACGTAGACGTGCGTGAGCTGAGAGGTCAGTCCGCGGTACAACCGATTGCGCAGCGCAAGCAATCGCTCGGCCTCGGCGGCCATCTCCGCCTTCGCGATCTCCGCCGCCTTGCCGAACCCGACGATGCCCGGCACGTTGAGCGTACCGGAGCGAACGCCGCGCTCGTGACCGCCGCCGTGGATGATCGGATCGACGCGGACGCGCGGCTTGCGACGCACCCACAGGGCGCCGACGCCCTTGGGGCCGTACATCTTGTGAGCCGACAGCGACACGAGGTCCAGATGGCACTCGTCGACGTCGACCGGCACCTTGCCGGCCGCCTGCACCGCATCGCTGTGAAACACCACCTTCGGATTCTTGGCCTTGATCGCCTCGCCGATCTCCTTGATCGGTTGGATGACGCCGATCTCGTTGTTGGCGTACATCACCGACACGAGGATCGTGCGGTCGGTCATCGCGTCGACGACCTGCTCGGGCGAGATGAGCCCGTCTTTGTCCGGCTGCAGGTAGGTCACCTCGCAGCCGTTGCGCTCGAGCCACTTGCACGAGTCCAGGATCGCCTTGTGCTCGGTCTGGACCGTGATGATGTGGTTGCCGCGTTGCTTGTAAAACGACGCGACTCCCTTGGTCGCGATGTTGTCGGACTCGGTGGCGCCGGACGTGAACACGATCTCCTTGGCGCTGCCGCCGATCAGATCGGCGATCTGTTCGCGCGCATGGTCGACCGCCGCTTCGGCCTCCCAGCCGAACTTGTGGTTGCGGCTCGCCGCGTTGCCGAACTTTTCGGTGAAGTACGGCAGCATGGCATCGAGCACGCGCGGGTCGACCGGCGTGGTGGAGTGGTTGTCGAGGAAGATGGGAAGCTTGACGCTCATGACTCCGCTTTCGCGCCGGCGTCCAGGCCGGCGGTGAGGTGGGACACGTCGACGAGCGAACCCGCCGGCGCGACGTCGTCGCGCACGACTTGCGACAGGCCGGCGAACAGTTCCGGTGCATCGCCGGCCTCGTGTCCCTGGTGGTTGCATACGGCGCACTCGGTGACCGGCAAGGTCGTCGCGCACGACTGACAGCTTTCGAGGTACGCGATCGCGTCCACCAGATCGTTTTCGATGATCTGCATCTGCGCGATCGTGTCGCGCACCTCGGCGAGCTTCTGTTCGAACAGGCGCCGCACCGAGTCCGCCGCCGTGCGGCCGTTCGGATTGCGCTCGAATTGCTGGACGAAATCGCGGATCTCGCTCAGCGAAAACCCCGCCACCTGGAGCTTGCCGATCCAATTGATCCGGTCGATGGCGTCTTCCGAGAACAGGCGAAACCCGCCCTGAGAGCGCTCCACCGGCCTGACGAGGCCCAGCTCCTCGTACAGGTGGATCGCCCTGACGGACTTGCCGACCGCGCGGGCAAGCTCACCGACACGAAGCAATTTTGTGGATTTGGCGCTCACTCGGTCAAACTCTTACGTACACGTTAGGTTTCGTGCACGACGTGAATATGCGCCCCTGCGCTCGCGCTGTCAACGCAAATCTCACCCAAACGTACGAGTTGTACCGCACGCGGCGACGCATTGCGTCATCATCCGGAGCGCCGAACTCCGGCGGCGGACGGCGCCGCTTACGCCGCGGCCGGTCCCGCCGGGCCGGGCGCGCGAGCGAGCCGGGCGCGCCCGGCCGCACGCGGGCCGCCAGGCGGCGGCCGCACGCGGGGGCCTACATCGGCAACAGGATGCGCCCCGGCGCGCCGTTGGCGCCGGTCGCCGTGTGACAGGTCGCGCACGCCCCGTTGGTCTGCTGGCTGAGCATTGCGCGCTCCTTGCCCTGGTACACCACCTTGGCGGTAAACGGCGTCGCCACCGGCTGCGTGGTGAAGAAGTTGCCCGCCTCGTTGGTGGTCATCTCGACCGCGTTGCCGTCGCTGCCGGTCACGACCACGGTGGCGCCGGCGACGCCGAAGCAATCGTCGCCGTCGTTCAAATCCGCGAACACCGTTCCGGCGACGGTGAACCGCGGACCCTCGCCCATGCTGGTATGGCAGCCGATGCAATCGTAGCCGGGGTGCATCAGCGGCGACTCCGCGTTGCCGCCCGTCCACTTCCGGCCGCTGGCACACTCGCCGGCGTCCACCGCGGCCGAGCTGCCGCCGCCCTCTTCCTCGCCGCTGCACGCGGCGACCGCCATCGCGCAAGCGACCGACCACGCCGCGATGCGGCTCGCCCGGATGCCACGGGCCGCGAAACACGTCGGTACTGCGAACATCGACACCACTCCTTTCGAGGCTGCGTGACTCGGCGCGGGCATTAAACCACCGGCGGGCGCGCGCCGTCCAGTGAGCGAGCGCACGGGTCGCCGACGGCCCGCCGGCCCCGCGCGCCGTGGAGTGACCGAGCGCACGGGCCGCCGAATGACGGCCAGCCACTCGCGCGCGATCAGCTCGCGACCGCGACCGCCTCGTAGGCGCGGATGACCGTCACCTTGATCTGCCCGGGGAACGTCATCTCGTCGCTGATGCGCGCCGCGATGTCCGCCGACAGCTCGACGACCTCCGCGTCGGACAGCGCGCCCTCCTTGATGTACACGCGCAGCTCGCGGCCGCCGTGGACCGCATAGGCCCGCTCGACGCCGGGGTAGCTGTTGCCGATCCGCTCGAGGTCCTCGATGCGGCTGCCGTACTCCTGCGTCATCATGCGGCGCGCGCCGGGACGCGCCCCGGACATCGCGTCGCCGGCGGCGACCAGGTACGCGTACACGGAGTTGGGCGGCTCGTCGGCGTGATGCGCGCCGATCGCGTTGGCGACGATCTCGTCCTCGCCCAGCCGGCGGGCGATGTCGGCTCCGATCACCGCGTGCGAGCCGTCCATTTCATGCGTGAGCGACTTGCCGATGTCGTGCAACAGGCACGCGCGGCGCGCGAGCTGTACGTCGAGCCCCAGCTCCTCCGCCATGAGCCCGCACAGAAACGACGCCTCGACCGCGTGCAGCCACTGGTTTTGCGTGTAACTCGTGCGGTAGTTGAGGCGCCCGACCAGCTCGACGATCTCGGGATGGGCCGGCGGCACCTTCAGCACGCGGAACGCTTTTTTGCCGAGGTGACGGATCTCGCGGTGCAGCTGGTCCTTGATGCCGGTTACCCACGCGGCCGCGTCCGCGCGGGCGGCGGCGCGGTGCTTGTCCTTGGCGAGCCTCGACAGCGCGCGCCGCGCGACCTCGCGGCCCACCCCGTCGAGCCCTTCGAGGCGGAGCAGGTCGGCGCCGCCGTCGTCGAGCACGAGCTGCACGTTCGCCCCCTCCGCGATCGCCGCGAGCAGGCGGCCTCCGTCGGCCTCGAGCAGATCGCGGACTCCGGGCTGCAGCGGCACGCGGCTGATCAGTCGCTCGGTCAAGAAGTGGTTGCGGTAGCGCGCCGACGCGATCTCGAGCAGCCGCCGCGCCGCGCGGTCCATCTCCGGGTCGGCCGCCGTGCCGTCGAGGCTGCGGACGCGGTTGGCCGCGGCCGCCCGCGCTTCCTCGATCCACGCGGCCGCGATGCGATCGCGCACCTGCTCCGGCGTCGCGCCCGCGCGCGCCGCGAGCTGGTCGCGCATCTGGGCGAGCGCCGCGTCGGCGGCGCGCCGCAGACTCGCGGCGCGGTCCCGCGCGGACCGGATCGCGCGCTTGCGCCGCTTGAACGCGTCCCACTTGTCGTCGAGCGCCCGCTTGTCCTCGGAGAACGCCGCTTCCTCTTCGGCGACGCGCTCCTCGCGGCGCGCGAGCTGTTCGACCGCGCGGGTGAGTTCCTCCTCGGCCGCAGCGCGCTCGGCGAGCGCCCGCTCGCGCGCCTGCGTCTGCGCCGCGCGCCTCCTGGCGCCGGCATCGAGCTGGGCGCTGCGCACGACCGATGCCGCCTCCGTGCGCGCCTGCGCCACGATGGCGCGGGCGCGACGGCGCGCGACGGCGACCCCCGCGGCCGCCCCGGCGGCGGCGGCGATCGCAAACGCGGCGATGGCGACCCACAGCACGAGCAGACTATAGCGCAGCCGGGGTGGCCGCCGCGGCGCGGCCTCCTACCCGGCGCGGCAGAACGCGGCGTAGTCGATCAGCTCGATCGCGTCGCGGTCGACCCCGTCGGCGCAGGTCGGGCACGCCGGGTCGGCGCGCAGCTTGAGCTCGCGGAACGTCGCGCCGATGGCGTCGTACATGAGCAACCGCCCCGCCAGCGTCGGCAAGCCGAGCAGCAGCTTGATCGCCTCGGTTGCCTGCAGCACGCCCATCACCCCGGGCAGCACGCCGAGGACGCCGGCCTCGGCGCACGACGGCGCCTCCTCGGGCGGCGGCGGCTCGGGGTACAGGCACCGGTAGCACGGCTTCCCCTCGCCGGGGAACACGGTAAGCTGGCCCTCGAACCGAAAGATCGACGCGTGCACCACCGGGATGCCGAGCTTCAGCGCCGCGTCGTTGACGAGGTAGCGCGTCTGGAAGTTGTCCGTGCCGTCCACGATCACGTCGTAGCCGTCGAACACGTCCATCACGTTGTCGGACGACAGGCGCGCCTTGTAGCCGACGACCTTCACGTCCGGGTTCAGTCCCGTGAGCGTGCGCTCGGCGCTGTCGACCTTGGGCATGCCGACGCGATCCGTCGAGTGGATGACCTGGCGCTGGAGGTTGGACGCGTCGACCACGTCGTCATCGATGATGCCGATGGTGCCGACGCCGGCCGCCGCCAGGTACAGCGACGACGGCGACCCCAGACCGCCCGCGCCGATGCACAGGACCCGCGAGTCCAGCAGCTTCAGCTGCCCGGCCTCGCCGACCTCCGGCAGCATCGTGTGGCGCGAGTAGCGGATCTCCTGGTCGGGCGACAACACCCGGGGCGCCTGCCACGGCAGCCCCGACCGCTTCCACGCGCCGAAACCGCCGGCCATCGACGACACCTTCGTATAGCCCAGCTCGCGCAACGACCGCGCCGCCAGCGCCGACCGCACGCCGCCGGCGCAGTACAGGACGACGGGCGTGTCCCGATCCGGCACGGCGTCCTCGATGCGCATCTCGAGGAAGCCGCGCGGGATCCACAGCGCACCGGGGATGTAGCCCTGGACGTATTCGTTCTGCTCGCGGATGTCGATGACGACGGTGCCGTCGGGCGCCTGGACGATCCGGTGGACGTCCGCCGGCTGGCATTCGTCGATCTCTCGCTTGATCCCCTGGAGGTAGGCTCGGAAGGTCGGCATGGCGTGTCTCCGCCCTCCCCTTATACCCGATATTCCGACCGTGTAAACGGGAAAATGTAGTTTTTCGAGGGGCGCGGTCCGCGCGGAGGCTTCGCAGCCGATCCGGGCGGCCGCGCATCGAAACGATGAATGCCCGGTTTGCCGGCCCCTGGAGTTCAGGTATAACGGAGACGCCGATGAGCAGTGGAACACTCGAGAGCCAGGGCTTCCTGTTGACGAAGGTCGAGGACCTCATCAACTGGGGGCGCAAGAACTCCACGTGGTACCTGCTCTTCGGCACCGCGTGCTGCGCCATCGAGTTGATGCAGACCGGCGGCCCCCGCGGCGACCTCGAACGCTTCGGGTCGGCCCCGAGGGCCAGCCCGCGCCAGGCGGACTTGATCATCGTCGCCGGGACCATCACCTACAAGATGGCGACGCGCGTCAAGATGCTCTACGACCAGATGCCCGAGCCGAAGTACGTCATCTCGATGGGCTCCTGCTCGAATTGCGGCGGCCTGTTCCAGCTCGCCTACTCGGTGCTCAAGGGCATCGACCAGGTGATCCCGGTCGACGTGTACGTGCCCGGCTGTCCGCCGCGGCCCGAGGCACTCATCGAGGGCCTGCTGCACATCCAGAAGAAAATGGAGCAGGAGCGCGGCTGGCTCACGCGCCGGCTCAAGGGCGGCCGGCGCGCCCTTGCTGGCGAGGCCGACACGGGCGGCGCCGCGGACGCAGCCGTCGAAGCCGACGCCTAGCCCGCCGATCCCCCAGCCGTCCGGCGGGCGCGCGCCGGCCAGCCGCAACGCCGGATTCGCGCGCCCCGCCGTCTCGCGGTGGCATTTGTCCCGCCGACCGCGTACGCTCAGCGATAGGAGTCACGACTGATGTCCCAAGCACCCGAGACCATGCCCCACACGCAGGACGCCCCGGCCCCCGCCGCCGAGGCGCCGGCCGGCCCGCGCGTCACGCTCACCAAGCTCGCCGCCGACAAGGTCCTCGAAATCCGCCAGGAGGAGGGTATCGAGGACGACATGGGACTGCGCCTGCGCGTCGTCGGCGGCGGCTGCGCCGGCTTCGCCTACGACCTGTACTTCGACCACAAGACGGACATGGACGTCGAGTTCAACATCCACGGCGTCCAGGTGTTCGTCGATCAGATGAGCCTGATGTACCTCGACGGCACGGAGATCGACTACGTCGAGGGGCTCATGGGCGCCGGCTTCAAGTTCAACAACCCGAACGTCAAATCGACGTGCGGGTGCGGCTCGTCGTTCCAGGTGTAAGGTCGCGGGGGCGGCGCCCGCGCCGCTACAGCCCATGTCCGCAGCTCGCCAGCCCGCTGTCGATATCGCCGAGCGGCTCTCCCGCGAACTCGGCGCCCGGCAGGTCGTGCGGCGCGACGACCCGAAACTGGACGACTACGCGCGCGACGAAAGCGGGCTCGGACCGTACCCGCCGGACTGCGCGGTCCTGTGCGACAGCCGCGAGCAGGTCGAGGCCGTGCTGCGCCTGTGCGCCGAGTACCGCGTGCCGGTCACCCCGCGCGGCGCCGGCAGCGGCATGGTCGGCGGCGCCCTGCCCGTGCGCGGCGGCGTCGTGCTGTCGGTCGAGCGCATGCGCCGGATCGTCGAAATCGATCCTGCCGACCTGGTCGCGGTGGTCGAGCCCGGCGTCATCGTCGGCGACCTGCAGGCGGCCGTCGAGGCCGAGGGGCTGTTCTACCCGCCCGACCCCGCATCGCTCGCTCTGTGCTCGATCGGCGGCAACGTCGCGACGAACGCCGGCGGCCCGCGCGCGTTCAAGTACGGCGTGACCGGCCACTACGTCCTCGGGCTCGAGGTCGTGCTGATGGGCGGCGAGGTGCTGCGCTGCGGCCGGCGCACGGCCAAGGGCGTCGCGGGCTACGACCTGGTCAGCGGCTTCGTGGGCAGCGAGGGAACGTTCGGCGTGACCACCGAGATCACGCTCAAGCTCGTGCCGAAGCCGGCGGCGGTCGCGACGATGCTGGCGGTGTTCGACGCCATCGCCGCGGCCGGCCGCGCGGTCGACGACCTGCTGCGCCGAGGCTTCCGGCCGCGCGCGATCGAGCTGATGGATCGCGTGACGATCGACCACGTGCGCCCGCGCGCGCGCTACGCGTTTCCGCGCACGGCGGCCGCGGTCGTGCTGGTGGAACTCGACGGCGAGCCGGAGGGACTCGACGCGGCGGTCGTGCGCGCCGGCCAGGTGTGCGACGCGGCCGGCGCGGTCGACGTGGTCGTCGCGCGCGACGAGCGCGACCGCCGCGACCTGTGGGACGCGCGGCGGGGCGCGTCGCGGGCGCTGCGCGACGCGCACCGGCACAAGATCAACGAGGACGTGTGCGTGCCGCGCGGCCGGCTGCCGGAGCTGCTCGCTCGCATCGAGGCGCTCGCCGCGCGCTGCGACATGCCGATCGCCGCGTTCGGCCACGCGGGCGACGGCAACCTGCACGTCAACCTGCTGTGCGACGAGGACCGCCACCGGCCGGACGTCGCCGCGCGCATCGACCAGGCGGCGCGCGCGCTGTTCGCCGACACCCTCGCCCTGCGCGGCACGCTCAGCGGCGAACACGGCATCGGCCTCGCCAAGCGCGACTACCTGCCGATGGAACAGTCGCCGCAGCTCATCGAGTGGCAGCGCAAGTGGAAGGCGATGTGGGATCCGCTCGACCTGCTCAACCCGGACAAGGTGTTGCCGCCGCGGCGCGCCTGCCCGGAGTGACGGCGGGCCGCGCGTGCCCGGCGCCGCCGCGCGCCCTACTCGACCGGCACGGCGCGCACGAGCTTCCACGATCCGGCGCGCGGCCGCGCGTCGCGCGCGCTCGGGAGGTGCCCGGCCGCCGCGCGCCCTACTCGACCGGCACGGCGCGCACGAGCTTCCAGCGGCCGCCGACGAGGGCGAATGTCGCCTGGATGTCGCCGGGCGCCGGCGCCGCCGGACACGCGACTTGTTGATCGTTCCCCGCGCAACCGGCTTCGAGCGCGGCGACGAGCCGGGACACCAGCGTCGGGTCGGCGCGCCACAGCGCGACCGCCTGATCCGCGCCGGGCGCCGCGCCCTCGCTCCACACCAGATCATCGGCCACCATCGCGCGGGCCGCGTCGAACCGGCCGGCGCGCAACGCCTCGCGCAATGCGTGGATGCGCTGTGCCGCCGCCGGCGGAATCGCGCCGTACCGAGCGAAGTCCGGCGCCGGCGCGCGCGCGACCGGACGGCGGCGCGACTTGTGGATCGGCACCGCGTACCGCTTGAGCTTGCGGTAAATCGCGACCTGCAGCGCCTCCACTCGCCCCTTGAGCCACGGCGGCACGTCCGCGCCCGACAGCGGCACCGGCTTGAGCCCCGGCTCGTACTCGGCCGCCTCGCCCTCGATGCGCACCCGCCACGGCTTGCCCCCGAGCACGTACACGCGAAACCGCACGAAGTACAGCTTGTCCATCCGCGCGGTGCCGCCGAACGCACCGCCGCCGGCACCGCCGGTCGCCGGGTTGGTCACGCTGCCGACGCCGACGCCGCGCGCCGTCCGCGTGTCCTCGCCCGAGGAAATCTTGATCTGGTGCCACGCCGTACGGATGACGCCCGACGTCGGGTTCTCGTCGACGTACGGATACAGCTCGACGACCGCTTCGAGCACTTTCGAGTAGACGACGGCGAAGTCCGCGTCGTAGCCGGACGTCGTCGCGAGGTGGACCTCCTTCGGCGACGCGCCGCAGGCCGCGAGCGCCACCGCGACGGCGGCCGAAATCGTGGTACGTATCGGCACGGCACGGTCAGTCTGATGGGCGGACACCACAAAAGTCAATCGGCCCCGGCCGCCGTGGACGAGCGACGCGTGCGCGCGATCCTCGACGCGCTCGAGCGCACCTGGGGCCACGCGACCTGCGAGCTGAACCATCGGAACCCGTTCGAACTGCTCGTCGCGACGATCCTGAGCGCGCAGTCGACCGACAAGCGCGTCAATCAGGTGACCCCGGAGTTGTTCGCGCGCTACCCGACGCCGGCGGCGCTGGCGGCCGCCGATCCGGATGACGTCGAGCGCATCGTCCACTCGACCGGCTTCTTCCGCCAGAAGACGCGCGCGATCCTCGGCGTCGCGCGCGCCCTGGTGGACCGCCACGGCGGCGAGGTGCCGCGGTCGATGGAGGCGCTCACCGCGCTGCCGGGCGTCGCGCGCAAGACCGCCAACGTCGTGCTCGGCACGGCCTTCGGCATCCCGTCGGGCATCGTGGTCGACACGCACGTCAAGCGGCTCGCCAATCGGCTCGGGCTCACGCGCGAAACCGACCCGGTCAAGATCGAACGCGACCTGATGGCCCTCATCCCGCGCGACCGCTGGATCGACTTTTCGCACCAGCTCATCTGGCACGGCCGCCGCATCTGCCACGCGCGCAAGCCGGCGTGCGACCAGTGCCCGCTGGCGCCGCACTGCCCGTCCGCGGAGGTCGGCGCGTGACCGCCGCCTGCCCGCGCGTCGCCGTCGGCGCGATCGCGTTCGACGACCACGGGCGCGTCTTGCTCGTGCGCCGCGGCGCCCCGCCGGGCGAAGGCCTGTGGAGCGTACCGGGCGGCAAGGTGCGCCCCGGCGAGTCGCTGGTCGACGCCGTCGCGCGCGAGGTGCGCGAAGAGACGGGACTCGAGGTTGCCGTGCGCGACCTCGCGTGCGTGGTCGAGCGCGTGTCGCGCGACGCCGCCGGAGACATCGCGTACCACTACGTGATCCTCGACTACCGCGTGGAGGTCACCGGCGGGCGGATCGCCGCGGGCAGCGACGCGGCGGACGTGCGCTGGGTCGCGCCGGACGACCTGGACGCGCTGCCGGTCACGGAAGGGCTCGCCGCCGTGGTCGACAACGCGCGCCAAACGCGGTAACCGACGGCGATGGCCCCACCACTGACGCAGGTGGACGCGTGGCACGACTGGCGCTGGCAGCTGCGCAACATGTTGACCACCGCCGAGGACTTCGCGCGCTACATCCGGCTCACCGATGCGGAGCGAGCCGGACTCGAGCGAACGCGCGGGCAGTTTCGCACCGGCGCGACCCCCTACTACGCGTCGCTGATGGACCCGGATGACCCGACCTGCCCAATTCGGATGCAGACGCTGCCGTCGGTGCGCGAGACCGACGTCCGCCGCGAGGAGCTGGTCGACCCGCTCGGCGAAGACAGCCACAATCCGGCGCCCGCCATCTTCCACAAGTACCCGGATCGCGTATTGCTGCTCGCGCTCGATCGGTGCGCGATCTACTGTCGCCATTGCAACCGACGGCGGCTCGTCGGCGGCGACGATCCGCCGACGCGCGGCGACCTCGACGCCGCGATCGACTACATCGCGCGCACGCCGCAAGTTCGCGACGTGCTCATCTCGGGCGGCGACCCGCTGCTGTGGTCCACCGCGCGCCTGGACGCCCTGCTCGGCCGGCTGCGCGCGATCGACCACGTCGACATCATCCGCATCGGTACGCGCGTGCCGGTCGTGTTGCCGATGCGCGTCGACGCCGAGCTGTGCGGCATGCTGCGGCGCCACCACCCGCTGTACGTCAACACGCACTTCAACCACCCGAAGGAGCTCACCGCCGAGGCGCGCGCCGCGTGCGAGGCGCTCGTCGATGCGGGCATCCCGGTGAGCAACCAGGCCGTGTTGCTGCGCGGGATCAACTCGTCGGTGCGTTGCCTGCGCGCGCTGATGCGCGGCCTGCTGCGGATGCGGGTGCGCCCCTACTACCTGTTTCAAGGCGACATCGCCGTCGGCACGGACCACCTGCGCACGCCGGTCGACGAGGCGATCCGGCTGATGGACGGGCTGCGCGGCTGGATCAGCGGCCTCGGCGTACCGCACCTGGTCATCGACGCGCCGGGCGGCGGCGGCAAGATCCCGATCGGGCCGCAGTACCTGGTCGACATGGACGATCACTGGGTCACGCTGCGCAACTTCCGCGGCGACCTCGTCCGCTACCCGCAGCCGCGCGAGCGCGACTGCACCGTGCCGTACGACCGCGTGTGGTTCCGCGACGAAGACGACGCGTGACGCCGCGCGCGGTCACCGAGGCGATCCTCGCGCGCGCGACCGCCCTCGGCTTTCACCGCGCCGGGGTCGCGCCGGTCGACGCGCCCGTTCGCTATCGCGCGTACCGGCGGTGGCTCGCGTCCGGCCGCGCGGGGTCGATGTCCTACCTCAGCGCGCCCCACCAACTCGCGGCGCGCCGCGACCCGCGCGCGCTTCTGCCCGGAGCGAGGTCCGTGGTCGTCGTCGCGCTCGCGTACGCCCACCGCGGCGGCGACCTGCGCGACGGACGCCCGCGCGGCGAGGTGGCGCGCTACGCGCGCGGCGAGGACTACCACACGGTGTTGTACCGCAAGCTCACGGCCCTGGCCGATGCGCTCGCGGCGGACCTCGGCCGGCCGATCGCGGCGCGCCCCTGCGTCGACAGCGCACCGGTGCTCGAACGCGACCTCGCCGCGGCCGCGGGCATCGGCTTCGTCGCGAAGAACACGCTCGTGATCGCGCCCGGGCTCGGCTCGTACTTCGTGCTCGGCGAACTTCTCGTCGACGTCGCCGCGGAGCCCACGGCCGCGGCACCGATCGCGTCCAAGTGCGGCGACTGCACCGCCTGCCTCGACGCATGCCCGACGTCCGCGTTCGACGGCCCGTACCTGCTCGACGCGCGCCGGTGCATCTCGTACCTCACCATCGAGCACCGGGGGGCGATCGACCGGCCGCTGCGCGCGCACATGGGAGCCATGGCGTTCGGCTGCGACGTGTGCCAGGCGGTGTGTCCGTTCAACGCCGCCGCGCCCGACCGGATCGAGCCGGCCGCCGAACTGCGGCCGCGGTCGCCGGACGCGGGCGCCGTCGACTTGATCGCGCTGGTCGACGGCGGCGCCAACCAGCACCGCAAGCGCGTCGCCGGCACCGCGCTGCGGCGCGCGCGCCGCGATCAGCTCGCCCGCAACGCGTGCATCGCACTCGGCAACCTCGGCGACCCGGCGGCCGTGCCCGCGCTGGCGCGCGCGCTCGCCGGCGCGCGCAGCCCGATCGTGCGCGGGCACGCGGCGTGGGCGCTCGGCCGGCTCGGCGCCGTCGAGCCGCTGCGCGAGGCCGCCGACCGCGAGCGGGACCCGTACGTGCGCAGCGAGATCGCGGCGGCGCTGGCTGACGCCGAGGCGCCGCGCACCGGGGAGCCGATGCGCTGACGACCGCGCGCGGCGAGACCTCCGCGGCGGCCCGCGCGCCGCGGCAATGGCCGGCGCGCCACCGCGACCGGCGCGGCGGCAAAGCGGTGCGGCGAGGCGCGGCGAGCACGGCGGCGAGGCGTGGCGGTCGCACGGGTCAGCGAGCGGGCGACCGCCGCAGCGATCGCACGTAGCGGATCACCGCGGCGATCTGGTCGTCCGTGAGCGCGCCCTCGAACGCCGGCATGTTCTGGTTGTCCGATCCGCGCAGGATCTGCCGGCGGATGCGGTCGTCGGACAGTTGATCTTGCAATTTAGGATCGGCCAAGTCCTTGACGCCGAGACGCGCGACGTCGGCGGGAGTCGGCGTGCCCCGCGGACCGTGGCAGCGGGCGCACACCTCCATGAAGATCGCGCGGCCGTCGGCCTGACCGCTTGCGATCGACCGCTCGCATCCGGCCGCACCCGACACCGCACCCGCCACCGCAAGCGCGGTCGCGCCGCGGCGCAGCGCACGCGCGACGCCGGCGGCCGTCACTCGCCTCCCGTCAGCTCGCGGATGCTGGCCAACAGCGCGTTGAGCTTGTGCTGGGCGGCGTCGAGTTCCGCCTGCAACGTGTGCAGTCCGCGCTCGAGCTCGCGGGCGCGGGCGAGTGCGAAGTCGAGCCGGCGCTCGAGTTCTTCCCGAGGCAGCGCCCCGGCGGGGTCCGTCTCCCACGTCGCCGGCCCGCCCGCCCGTGCGGCCGGCGAGCGCGCGGCCGCCGGCCGCGCCGGCTCGCTCGCGTCGCCGGCCGGCGCGGGCGACAGCGGCACCGCATGCGGCGATTGCTGGCGCACCGGAATCGCGCGCGGGCCTGCCATCGGCGGCAGCGCCCCGTCGGGACGCACGACCGTCGCGGGAACGCTCCGCCCGGCCGCGTCCGCCCGCGCAGGTGCCGGCGTCGCGTCGGGC
>RFGE01000294.1 GCA_003696105.1 Deltaproteobacteria bacterium
AGGTGCGTGTGCGTCGTGTTGGGGTTGTCCGTGATGACGAGCGCCGGCTCGCCGCGCGCCGCACGACATACGCGGTCGCGGTAGAAGTGCTCGACCGTTTCCACGTCCACCGTATGCTGGATCGTCGGGATCCACGCGCGGAACGGTGTGCCCAGGATCGGCATATCCCCCGGGCCCAGGGTAGTGAAAACCAACCCCATGACGATGGCGGCCGCGAGGCGAAGGCGGGTGTGGAGACGGAGTGGGCACTGGAAGGTCGCCGGGACGAGACACGCGAGAGCCGCGACGCCGGACAGGTATCCCGCCTCGGCGATATAGACGACAGCGTAGAACACGACGTTCGTTACGATCACCGCGGCGAAAGCGCGTTGCCACGGCGGGCGGCGCCCACCCCAGGCCAACAGAGGAAGCAGGCTCAAAGCGGCGTATTGCACGGCGACGGTGGCGTTGAACAGAGCCAGGCGCGGCTCTTCGGTGGCAAATAGGCTGTAGTTCTTCAAAAACAGGTCGAACACGAGGGCACGCTGCGCCCTCGTGTAGAGTTCCCAGCCGCCGGATGCGACGATGAGCGGCACATACCAAGACGCAGTTGCGGCGACGCCGGTCCCCATCGCGATGACCCAGTCGCGCACGGGGCGCCGCCAAAACACCCATACGAGCAGCGGGCTCGAAAGGAGCGGAATGGTCGGGCGGACGGATCCGGCGAGGCCGAAGGCGATCACCAGCAGGAGGCGCGAGCGGAGGTCCGAACGCGCCTTCACCGCCACGCTGGCGCCGAACAGGAGGAGAGTCAGCAGCGCTTCGGCCGCGTGAGACTGACCGTCGGCGCCGTAGTACCAGATCACCGGGTGGAACGCCGCGACGACGGCACAGAGGAGGGGACGCCCGCGGCCGGGAGCGGCTTCATCGGAGAGACTACGCGTCCCGACCCAGTAGGCGGCGCAGACCGTCGCCATACCGCAAAGGCGGCTGCCCCACTTGGCGACGTCGATCGGGCCGAGGTTCGGAAAGAGAAGGTGTATGACCTTGAGGAATAGAACGTAGCCGGGGTATCCCGGGGGATGCGGCTGATGGTCCGTGATATCGAAGCGAAAAGCGGCAAGCCCGAAGTTGATGGTGTCCGTGTCCAATACCCCGTCGATGTCGAGGGCGAGTTGAAGGACGAGGGTAAGGAACACCAGGGCCGAGACGGCGGTGACGGCAGCGGCGCGCTCGGCGCGGGGATTGTCGTGTAGCTCGGGTAGCAAAGGCATGGATCGCGCCGTCTTGTGTGCCGGTCGGCGCCGCCGGGACCGCTGACCCGGCTCGCGAGTTATCTACAATCGATTCGTCGTGTTCCGCGGCCGACGCCGATTGCCGCTGATTATAGTTCCGTTCGGTCGCGGCCGGCGGAGGGGTGAGAGGACCGAGAAGTCGGCGTTCGTGGCTCCATGCGGCCCGCTCGGGCGTCGCGAGCTTTGCGGGCGTCGCGAGCTTCGCGGTCGCCGGCGGTCCACCGCGGCCCCATCGACGGCGTCACCTGCCTCGTACAGGCCGATCTTCGACTCGGCGACTCGGCGTGCGCGCGATCGTACACGCCACCGACACGGCCGATCCGCCGCGGCCCGGGTCACTCGGTTGCGGGGGGCTGCGGCGGACGGCGGATCGGTGACGCGATCGACCGCGTGGTGGCGCACCGCGAGCCGCGCTCGGTCGACGCCTGGACGACCGGCCGCGCCGCCGGCCGTCACGCGTCCGCCGCCTACTGCGGTTGTCGTCTCGCCGCTCCATCCGCGCGCGGGGGGGCCCCTGCATTGCGCGGCGCGATTCGACGGCGAGCGGCAAGGACGGCCGGGGACTGCCGATCCTCGGAGACGCGGGCCCGCAATGCGCGGGGTCGCTCGCCGCCGCTCAGTCGCCGGCGGCCTCGGCGCGGCGTTCGCCCTCGCGCCAGCCGATCTCGCGGGCGAGTTCGCGCGCCTCGCGCATCGCGTCGGCGCGGATGCGCAACATCGACCGGGTCGCGGATGCGCCCGCGAGCAACAGCTCGGCTGTGCCGCGTCGGTCGCCGATGCGGCGCATTGCCTCCACGGCCATTTCGCGGTGGCGGGCCGCCGCGTCGTAGTCGTGGGCCAGCTCGAACAAGTCGGCCAACAGGGCCTGGCAGCGAGCGCGGCCGATCGCCGATCGGGCGCGCTCGGCGTGGCGCAGCGCGTGCTCGGCGGCGGCGATCGCGTCCGTGATGCGCCGCAGGCCGCGCAAGCCGTGCGCGAGTCGCAGCAGCAGGTGCCACAAGTTGGTTGGACCGGATGTGCTGCTCGGACCTTCGCCCAGGGTCACGAGGTCGACGGCCTCGGTCAACTCGTCCACGGCTCGACGGGCGTTGCCGGCGCGCGTGTATAGCGCAGCGAGGTCCAGGTACATGTCGCCGACGACCACGGCGTCGCCCGAGGCGATGGCGAGGCCGACGGCCGAGCGCATGGTGGCGATCGCGCGTTCGAGGTCGTCTTCGGCCAGCGACAGGTGCGCGCTGGCTCGCACGAGCTGGGCTTCCAGCGCCGGGCTGCCGTGCGCGCGGTCGCGCGCTTCCACGATGACGCCGCGCGCGAGCGCGAGCTCGCCCGCCACCCGGAGCGCCTCGGCCAGCTTGACCGCCGTCTCGACGAACAGCGCCGTGACGTTGGGGTCGCCCGACGCGAGCAGCAGTGCGCGAGAGCAGGCGAGCGCGCGGTTGTACAGGTCGCACGCCGCCGCGTCGTCGAGCGCGTCGGCGGCCGCGTCGCCGGCGATCGACAGCAGCTCCGCCGCCCGCTCGAGCTGCCCGGCCTGTTCGCAGTGGTGGCCAGCAACCGCGGGGTCGACCGCCTGGTCATCCAACGTGCGGACGATGGCGGCGTGCAGTTCGCGACGCACGTGCGCCGGCGTCGCCGCATACGCCACGCGCCTGACGAGTTGGTGCGGGAACCACACCACGTCGCCGTCGAGGACCGCCAGCGCGCGCGCGTCGAGCTGAGCCAGGGCGTCGGTCAACTCGTCGACCGGTTGGTCGAGCACGGCAGCGATGCGCTCGCGCGTGGTCTCGGCGCCGAGCGCGGCGGCGGCCTGCAGCACGCGGCGCGCCGGCTGCGACAGGAGTTCGACGCGCGCGGCGACCAGGTCCGCCAGCGCCATTGGCGCCGCATCCACGTGGCCGCCCTCGATGGCGTAGCGGATGAGATGGGCGACGTGCGAAGGCGACGCATCGGTGTGCGCGATCAGATCGGATACGGACGGCATGGCGTCGTTGTCGACCGCGCTCTGCACGTGCTGCGCGATGGCCACGAGCGCCTCGTTGGACAGCGGGCCGAGTTCGATGTCGGCCTGCACGCCCATGCGGCGCGCGAACTCCGACGTGCACGTGACGGCGATTCGCGCGGCCCCCGCGCCATCCTGTAGCAGCCTCCGCAGCAGGTTCACGCTGGCCCCGTCGTACCGGTGCGCGTCCTCGAACACGAGCGCGAGCGGAGTGGATTCGGCGGCCGCGGCCAGCGTGCGCAGTGCGGCCGCGTGCGCCTCGCGCCTCCGGACGATCGGCTCGAGCTCGCGCAGCGCCGACGAGTGGCCGAATATCTCGGCGAGCCCGGGCAGATCGCGGCGCGACGCGCCGACGCGCTCGACCGCCTCGCCCAGGGCGTCATACGGGCAGACCGGCGGCAGGTCGAGCACGGCGGCGAGGATCGATCGCATCGGGTAGTACGGCGTACGCAGGCCGCTCGGGTCGGGAGCAGCCAGGAAGACGCGGGCGCCGGCTGCGGCCGCGTCGGCGCACGCGTCGCGCAGCAGCCGCGACGTCCCCGACCCCGGCGGTCCGGCCACGACCAGCGAACCTCCCGGC
>RFGE01000295.1 GCA_003696105.1 Deltaproteobacteria bacterium
AAATGCGGTGAAGTCGCGTCCGGTTTGCGTTACGTTTCGCCCCGATGCGTTCGACCGGAGCCTGGACGGCGGGCGCGGTGGTCGCCGGCCGCTTCCGTCTCGTCGCGCCTGTGCCCGACCCGCGCGCGCCGCGCAGGTGGCGCGCCGAAGACCTCGTCGCCGCTCGCGACGTGGCGCTCACGGCTTACCCGGCGACCGACGAGTTCGAGCGGCATGCGCGAGCCGTACCGCGCGCGCCGGGGATCCCCCACGTGATCGACGTCGGTCGCGTCGACGACGATTCCATGTACGTCGCGACCGAATGGGTGCGCGGCGAATTGCTGTCGACGGCGCTCGAGCGAATCGAACGCTTCCCCGTCGACCGCGCGCTGCGCATCGCCGCGCGCATCGCCCGCGTCCTCGATGCCGCGCATTCGGCCGGTGTCGCCCACGGCCGACTCGTACCCGGGCGCATCGTACTGTCGCCGCGCGACGGCGACGACAGCGCCGCGTTCGTCCTGGACCTGGGCATTCCATACGCGGAGGCTCCGTCCGCAGACGAACTCATGTATCGCGCGCCGGAGCAGTTCGCGACCGCGGCGGCCGGCGCCCCCAGCGCGTCGACGGCCGGCTCGGGCGGCGCGCGCGCCGACGTGTACGCGCTCACCGTCATCCTGTTCGAGATGGTCACGGGGCGCCCGCCGTTTTGCGCGGACGGTGACGACGACCACGCGATCGCACGGATGCACCTACACACACCTCCGCCGCGCGCCGCCGAAGTCGCCGTCGACGTGACCGTGTCCGACGAGGTCGAGGCGATCTTGCGCGACGGGCTCGCCAAATGCGCCGGCGACCGCATTCCGTCGGTGGCGGAGTTCGCCCGCCGGATCGAGGCGGCGCGGGCCGCGGCCTGCGCGCGGCCCGCCCCCAGGTGTTCCGCATCCGCATCGTTTCGGGATGCCCCACGGTCTCCCGCCGCCGCCGGCGGTCGCGCAGTGCGGTTGACGGCGACGCTGCCGCCGCCTCCCGCGCCCGTGCCCGGCGTGGTGCGCGCCATCGCGCAACCCGCCCCCCGCGCGCGCAGGCGGCGCGCACTCGCCGCGGCGGCGACGATGGCCGTGGCCGCGGTCGCCGCGGCTGCCTGGGCGATCGTCGGCGCGCGCCCCGCGGGACGCGACGCGCGCGCGGACGATGCCCGTACGGCCGCGGCGACGCCGGCCGTCGCCGCGGCCGCACCGCGCGCTGCGGCCGTACGGCGAACGGCGGCGTCGCGGATGTCGGCCCTGCCACCGGCCGCCGCCATGCCGCCGCCGGCGGACGCGCCGCGGAGGCCCGGCGCGTCGCGCTCGGGAGACGCACGGCCGCCCGCGAGCGCGCCGGCGACCGTCGCCGCACGGCCCACTGCCAACGCGCCCCGGATCGCCGGCGCGACGGACGGCGCCGACCGGGCGCGCCCCGCCGGCGCGCGCGGCGCCGACGAAGCCGGCGCCCGCAGCGGCGCGCACAGCGCCGACGAAGCCGGCGCCCGCAGCGAGGCCGGCGCCGACCCCGGCCTGGTGGACCCGCCCGCATCGGCCGCCGCCGCCGCCGATCGCGCCCGCGCGCTCGCGGGGGACGGTCGCTGGGAACAGGCGATCGCGCTGCTGCGGCAGTGGCGCATGCGCGCCCCCGGTGACGCCGCGCTCGCCGCGCTGCAGGGCACGCTCTACCTGCAGCGCTTCTGGTGTCGCGACGGGTTCGCCGCCTACCGCGATGCGTTCGCGCTCGACCCGAGCCTGCGCGCGGACCCGACGGTGGTGCGCACCGCGGTCCGCGCTCTGGGCAGCCGCCGCAACCACCGCCGCGCAGCCGAGTTCATCCTCGACGAGATCGGCGAACCGGCCATCCCCTTCCTCGAACAGCTTGCACGCCGGAGCGCATCAGCCGCCGTGCGCGCCCGGGCCGAGCGCGTGCTCGCACGCCTGCGCAACCGCGTGTCGGGGTAGCGACCGCCGCCGGCCGCCAACCTATCGCCACCAACCGGCGCGCCGCCGCCAGATCGGTAGCGGCTCGCCGGGCGGAAACAACGGCCGGTGCGCCGCCACGATCTCCGGCGCGCCGACCGACGATCGCCCCCGCGGGCCGCGGTCGACCGGGACGCCGTCAGCGCGCAGAACCGCGTCGCCCGCCGCGCGCCGTGCGCGCCGAGCTGCGGTCTCCTTGGTGATGAGCCCGTCTTGTCCGGTCATCCCCCTCCCCGAGGACGGACGCCCCTCCGCGCGCCCGCCCACCGCCGTCAGCCAACCGCGAACCGCCGGCGCCGCGTGGAGTCGATGTACGCGCCGACGGCCGTGCCGAGCCCGAGCCCGAGCGCGACCCACGACGACAGGTCGCCCGTGGCGGCGCCGATTGCGGCCCCGATGGTCACTCCGAGGAACATCGCGAACGCAACCATGTCCCAAAAATTAGAGCGGCAAACGCCGCTGTCAACGTCCCTGCTGCCCGCGGTTCTCACCGGCTGCCAGCGCCGTCGAGCACCTGCCAGCGGCGGCCGGTTGCCGCGCGGCGTGCGGCGCGGTGTAACTCCGGCATGCGAGCTTGCGCCTCCTTCGCCGCTGTCGCGGCCGCCGTCGCCGCCTCCTGTGCTCCTGCCGACGCCCCGCCGCGCGCGGCCGCCGGCTCGGCGACCGCCGCCCGCCGCGGCGTGTCGTGGCTGCCGGCGCGCGCCGCCGCCGGCGATACCGCGTTCCGCTGGGCCGGCCGCGTCGCGCCCCGCGCCGACGTCGTCGCCGCCGGCGTGCAAGCCGTCGCCGACTGGCACCTCGCCCGGGAAGCCGCGCGCGACCGGCTGCCGGCCGCCGCGCTGGCCGCGGCCGCGCCGGCGCTGGTCCACGACACGGGCCGAGGCGGCGTGCTCGTCACCTACGTCCAGCAGCCCGACGGCGTCGAGGTGTTCGGCCAGCGGCTGTCGCTGATGATGACCCGCGACGGCCGCCTGGTGGCGGTAGCGGGTCGGCTGCACCCCGCGGCGGTGCCGGGCATCACCGCCAAACTCGGCGGCTTCCCGCTGCGGCCCGAGGCCGCGGCCGCCGCCGCGCTGTCGGACGCCCGCGGCGTCGCGATCTCGGCCGCCGCGTTCGTCGACCGCGGCGAGCGCCCCGGGCACTACCGCGCGCTGCAGCTCGCCGCGTCGCGCCCGCCGTCCCTCGCCGGCGTCTCGCTGGCGCGCCCGGCGCGCGCCAAACGCGTGCTGTACCCCGACGGCGACACGCTGCGCACGGCGTACTACGTCGAACTGGACATCACGGAGCCCGGCTCGACCGATGCGTTCGCGTGGGCGTACGTGGTCGACGCGCGCGACGGCGCCATCCTCACCCGCTACCCGCTCACGTTCTCCGATCGGTTCGAGTACCGCGTGTGGGCCGAGCCGACGGCGCCGTGGCGTCCCGACGACGGGCCGAACAACGACGCGACGCCACATCCGACGGGCACGCCCGACGGCTACGACCCCGGGTTCGCCGCGCCGCGGCTCGTCGACATCGAAGGCTTCAACACCAACCCAGACGGCACCGCCGACCCGTGGCTGCCCGCCGGCGCGACCGTCACCACCGGCAACAACGTCGACGCGTACGCCGACCACAACGCACCCGACGGCTTCTCCGACGGCGACATTCGCGCCACGACGACCGGCGACCGGTCGTTCGACCGAATCTACGACGTGACGCTCGCGCCGTCGGCCAACCCCGAACAGGTGCAGGCCGCGATCACGCAAATCTTCTACACCGTCAACTGGCTGCACGACTGGTACTACGACTCCGGTTTCGACGAGGCGTCCGGCGTCGCGCAGGCCGACAACTACGGCCGCGGCGGCATCGACGGCGATCCGCTGCTCGCCGAAGCGCAGGACACCAACGGCCGCACGCTGGACAACGCCAACATGTCGGCGTTCGCCGACGGCAGTTCGCCGCGCATGCAGATGTACCTGTGGTCGGGCAAGCGCACCGATGTCGGCGAGACCCGATTCGAGATCACGGAGCCGGAGTCGATCGCGGGAACGTATCGCGTGTCCGCCTCCGCGTTCGGCCCGACGGAGGAGACGAGCGCGACCGGACCGCTGGTGCTGATCGACGACGGCTCGGCCAACCCGACGCGCGCGTGCGAGGCGATCGACGGCGACCTGTCGGGCGCGATCGCCGTGGCCGACCGCGGCGACTGCACGTTCGTCACGAAAGCGCGCAACGCACAGCAAGCCGGCGCCGCGGCGCTCATCATCGTCAACAACGACACGGCCGACCCGAGCGCACTGCCGCCGCTCGGCGGTGACGCGACCGACATCGACATCCCCGTGCTCGGCCTCGCGTACACGGACGGCACGGCGATCAAGGACGCGCTGGGGGCGGCGTCCGCGCGCGCCACCGCATCGCGCGCCGGCTTCATCGAGGGACTGCGCCACGACGGCACGATCGACAACGGCGTGGTCGCCCACGAGTGGGGCCACTACCTGCACGCCCGCCTCGGCCGGTGCGGCGGTTCGCAGCAGTGTGCCGGCCACGGCGAGGGATGGGGCGACTTCGTCGCGCTGCACATGATCGTGCGCGAAGGCGACGACTACGACGGCACCTACGCGGTCGCGGGCTACGCGACCGCAAACCAGAGCGAGGACAGCTACTACTTCGGCATCCGGCGCGTGCCCTACTCCACCGACATGACGAAGAACGCGCTGACGTTTCGCCACATCTCGGACGGCGAGCCGCTGCCGGACAGCCATCCGATCCGCGAGTTCGGCCCGAACTCCGAGGTCCACAACGCCGGCGAGGTATGGGCGACGATGCTGCACGAGGGCCACATCGCGCTCATCACCGACGGCCGACTGTCGTTCGACGAGGCGCACCGGCGCATGTCCGACTACGTCGTCGCCGGCCTCAAACTGTCGGGCGCCAACCCGACGTACACCGAGATGCGCGACGCCATCCTCGCGGCGGCGGCGGCCGCAGACAGCAAGGACTTCGCCGCGCTCGCCGCGGCGTTCGCCAAGCGCGGACTCGGCACCGGCGCCGTATCGCCGCCGCGCGACTCGATCGATCTCACCGGCGTCGTGGAGAGCTTCGACGTCGCCGGCCAGCTCGGCCTCACCGACGTGGCGGCCGTCCTCGGAGACGGCGACTGCGACGGCGACGGCGTCCTCGACGCCGGCGAGACCGGCGTCATCGACGTGACGGTGACGAACACCGGGGCGGCGGCCCTGAAGGCGACCACCGTGACGCTGTCGACGTCCACGCCCGGCGTGCGGTTCCCGGCCGGCGACACGCTGTCGCTCGCGCGCCTCGAACCGTTCGACAGCGCCACGGCGTCGTTCGAGGTCGCGATCGACGACACCGTCGAGGGTATCCAGGTGCTCGCGCTCGACGTCACCCTGGCGGACGACGCCGCGGTCGTCACCGACGTGACCTCCACCGTCCACCGGCGCATCAACTACGACGTCCAGCTCGCGGCGTCCGCGACCGACGACGTCGAGGCCGACGCGACCGTGTGGGCCGTCGAGGCCGACCCGGCGACTCCGGTGGTCGACGCGTGGCAACGCGTCGCGGCGAGCCCGACCGAACACGAGTGGCACGGCGAGGACCTCGGCGAGCCGTCGGATCACTGGCTGCGGTCGCCGGCGGTGCACGTGTCCGACGACGGCGAGTTCACCGTCGCCTTCGATCATCGCTACCGATTCGAGGCCAGCGAACAGGGCGGACCGGGCGGCCAGATCGTCTACTGGGACGGCGGCGTCATCGAGATCTCGACCGACGGCGGAACCACCTGGACGGACGTGGCCGACTTCGCCGACCCGGGCTACGGCGGCACGATCACGACGCAGGCCGGCAACCCGCTCGGCGGCCGCAACGCGTTCGTCGGCCAGAGCGCCGATTATCCGAACATGACGCACACCGAGCTGCGGTTCGGCGATCGGTTCGCCGGCCAGACCGTCGCGCTGCGGTTCCGCATCGGCACCGACGCGGCGGTGGGCGACGCGGGGTGGTTCATCGACAACATCGCGCTGGCCGGCATCGACGACACACCGTTTGCGGTGATCGCGGACAACGCCGAGTGCGCGGCGACGCCGCCCGGCCCCGATGCGGGCGTGGACGACCCCGGCGACGCCGGCGGCTGCGGCTGCGCCGCGACGGGCGGCGGCCGAACCGCGGCCGGCGCGTGGTTGCTGTGGCTCGGCGTCGGCGCGTGGCTCACGCGGCGCCGGCGCCGCCGCGCGCGGGCGTAGCCGCCGGCGCACGCGCGACGACGAGCGGCTCGCCGCCGGCGCCGCCGCGCGCCGTGACGCGCGCGGTCGCCCGCGCCGCCCCGTGGTAGAAGTAGGCGATGCCCACGACCGAACCGAGCCGGGAGCCCGCATGATCGACATCGAGCTGATCCGCCGCGACCCCGACGCCGTACGCGCCGGCCTCGCGCGCAAGAGCGACCAGATCGACATCGGCCCGATCCTGGACCTCGACCGCCGCCGCCGCGAGATCATCGGCGCACTCGACGCCAACCGCGCGCGCCGCAAGCAGGTGGCCAAGGAGATCGGACGCGCGCGCGCGCAGGGCGGGACCGCCCCGGAGTTGGAGGCCGAAGCGGCCGACATCAAGGCGGCGATCGCCGCGATGGAACAAGAACTCGCCCGCGTCGAGGCCGAGCTGAACGACCGCGTCGCCGAGCTGCCGAACATCCCCGACGAGCGCGTCCCCGACGGCGGCAAGGACAACAACCGGGTCGTCCGCGTGTTCGGCGAGCCGCCGGCGCTGCCCGACGGCGCGGCCGATCACGTCGAGCTGTGCACGCGCCTCGACCTGGTCGACTACGAGCGCGGCGTCAAGCTCGGCGGCAGCGGGTTCTGGATCTACAAGGGGCTCGGCGCGGCGCTCGAGTGGGCGCTGCTCGACTTCTTTTGCCGCGAGCACTTTCGCGACGGCTACACGTTCGTTCTGCCGCCCCACCTGCTCGTGGAACACTGCGGGTTCGCGGCCGGGCAGTTCCCCAAGTTTCGCGACGACGTGTTCCACCTTCAGACGGCCGAGGGCGAGCGCGAGCGGTTCCTGCTGCCGACCGCCGAGACGGCGATCCTCAACATCTACGGCGACGAGATTCTGGATCGCGAGCGTCTGCCGCTGAAGATGTTCGCGTACACGCCGTGCTACCGGCGAGAAGCCGGGGGCTACCGCACCGACGAGCGCGGCACCATCCGCGGCCACCAGTTCAACAAGGTCGAGATGTTTCAGTTCGTCGAGCCGGACGACGCGGACGCGGCGCTGCAGGAACTCGTACGCCGAGCCGAGTCGATCGTCGAAAAGCTCGGCCTGCACTTCCGGACATCGCTGCTGGCCGCGCGCGACGTGAGCGACTCGATGAAGATGACCTACGACGTCGAGGTGTGGATCCCGAGCCTGGGCGGCTACAAGGAGGTGTCGTCGGCCTCGTGGGCCGGCGACTACCAGGCGCGCCGCGCCAACATCCGCTACCGGCCCGAGGGCCAGAAACGGACCGCGTTCGTCCACACGCTCAACGCCTCGGGGCTCGCGACGAGCCGACTGTTGCCCGCGCTGGTCGAGCAACTTCAGCAGCCGGACGGCTCGGTCCTCGTCCCGGAACCGCTGCGACCGTGGCTCGGCGTCGACCGCATCGTGCCGCCGGCGTAGCGGCGCGCGACCGCGGTCACAGCGCAACCCGCCACACCGGCGCCCCGGTTGCCGCGAGCGCCGCCGCCGGCAGATCGATCCACGCGCCGCAGCGGTCGAGCACCGCGCCGTCGCTCGTGGCCACGACCGCGTCGGCGGCGGCCGCCGCCAGCGCGCGATCGGGCGCGTCGACCACCTCGACCTGCCATCCCGGCGCCGCCGCGCGCAGGCGCGCCGCCAGCCGTCCGCTGTTGGACACCGGCCGGTCCAGCCAGCAGATGACCCGCTGTGCGCCCGCGGCGGCCGCGACCAGCGCCGCGATCGCGGCCGCCGTCTCGGTCACGATCCGATAGCTGCCGTGCACGGCGCTGAGATCGCGCAGGGCGCCGTCGCGGCCGGCGACGACGACGGCGCCCGCCAGCGCCGCCTCGACCGTCACGACGCAGTTGAACCCGTCGATCGCCAGCGCGCGGTTCGCGAGCGCCGCCGCGCCCACGCGGCGCGCGCGGCGAGCGCGGCGCCGGGCCTCCGCGCACGCCGCGCGCCGCACCGCCAGCCGCTGGCGCGTGCGGAGCTGGAAGCGGTCGCCGACCAGGGCGGTGGCGGCGGCGACGGCATAGCCGCGCCCGAGCAACCACGACAGATCGTCCGTCGCCTGGCGCAGCACCGGCAGCGCAGAGGCGGCGAACAGGGCCGGATCCGCCGGGTGCGGTCCGCGATGCCGCCGTCGATCCGGCACGCCCGCCCCGCCGCGCTACGGCGCGCAGTTGAGCGGCGACTGCGTGGCGTCGACCGTGTAATCGGTCGCGTCGATCCCCTCTTGGCCCGTGTTGCGGTGGATCGCGCCGCCGGCCGGGATTGCGGGCAGGCAGTCGCCGCTCCACTTGCCGGCCGCCTCGGCCGTCGCCTTGCGCACCTTCTGCCCCGTCCCCCAGCACAGGTAGTCGAGCACGCTGTTGGGCGATGCGTAGGCGCTGTCCTTGTACAGCACCAGCTCGCCGCCGGCCTCGGACAGGCTCGACGCCGCGGGCAACGGAATGGTCGCGAACCCGTGCGCGGGGACGGTCACGGCGTCGGCGCTCACCAGCGGGTAGGTCGGGAACACGCACCAGCGATGGCCCGTCAGCGTCGACAGATCGACATCGCTGTCCGTGTGATTGAACAGTTCGAGGTAGCCGCCCGCCACGCTCAGCTCGGAGATCACCACGTCGAACAGCCCGACCGCCGTCCCGTCGTCGGCCACGAGAAACTCGGGACACGCGCCGGCATCGGCGGGCGTCCCGTCGGGCGCCGGCGCCGCGTCCGGCCCGGCGCC
>RFGE01000296.1 GCA_003696105.1 Deltaproteobacteria bacterium
CTGTCTCGTCCGCGGGCGCGACCGGTTCGGCGGGTGCGGGCGCCGTCTCGGCCGCGGGCGCGGCCGGCTCGGCGGGTGCGGGTGCCGTCTCGACCGCGGGCGCCGTCTCGGCCGGGCCCGGCGTGGTCGCTGGTGCGGCCGGCTCGGCGGGTGCGGGCGCTGTCTCGTCCGCGGGCGCGACCGGTTCGGCGGGTGCGGGCGCCGTCTCGGCCGGGGCCTCCGCCGTCTCGGCCGCTCCCGCCGCGCGACCCACGGCCGCCAGCGCCTCCGCGAACCGCGCGTCGAGCGCCGAGCCCTCCGCCCCGGGCGTCGGTCCCAGCTTGCTCCACTGCGCACGCGCCGACGCGACCTGGCGGTCGACGCTGTCGGCGTCGCTCGACGGCACGCCCAAGGCGCGCCGGTTGATCGCGTCCTGCAGCTTCTCCGCGATCGACTGCGGCTGCGGCTCCGCGTCGACGAGCGCCTCGATCTTCTTGACGATCTTCTCCTTCTTGCGGAGCGTCGCGGCCAGGTCGATCTCCGTGCCCGCGAACACCGTCCCGTCGGCCTCGAGCCGTCGCGCGCACGCCTCGTACACCCGCCGCTTGAGGTCGTCGTCGACGCCGCGCACCTTGGCCCACGCCTCGGCCAGCTCGGTCGCGGTCGCGTCGGTCGCGCGGTCGACGAGGTCGGAGATTGCCTGCCGCTCGCGCTCCTGCTCCTCGCGGCGCCGGCGCTCGGCCGCCTCGCGCAGCGCCTCGCGCTTGGCGAACACCGCGTCGCACGCGGCCTTGAATCGCGCGTACAGCGCATCGGCTTCCGCACGCGGTACGCGGCCGATGTCCCGCCACTGGCGCTGCAGCGCCTTGGCTTCGTCGGCCGCCGCCTGCCACGACGCCTCGTCCTCGATCGATGCGACGAGCGCTTCGGCGCGCTCGACGAGCGCGCGCTTCTTGTCGAGGTTGTCGGCGAGTTCGGTCTGGCGGCCCTCGATGTGCGGTTTGCGCCGCTCGAAGAAGTGATCGCACGCCGCGCGGAACCGTTGCCACAGCTTCTTCGCGTGGCGACGCGGCACCGGACCGATCTCCTTCCACTCGGCTTGTAGCCGCTTGAACTCGGCGGCCGTGTCGTCCCAGTCCGTGGAGTCCTTGAGCGCCTCGGCGCGCTCGACGAGCGCGCGCTTCTTGGCCAGGTTGTCCTGCTCGACCTTCTTGCGCTCGTCCCGCTGCGCCTTGGCACGCTCGTAGATGGCGTCGCAGGTGTCCTTGAACGCGCGCCACAGCTCGTCGCTGCGGCCGCGCTTGCCCGGGCCGAGGCTCTTCCACTCCGATTGGAGGTCCTTGAGCCGGGCCAGCAGGTCGTCCTCCTGATCGGCGCGCGCCAGCAGCTCCTTGGCGCGCGCGACCAGCGCTTCCTGCTTGGGCACGTTGGCCCAGCGACGCCACTCGTCGGCCTCGCGCAGTTCGCGAACGCGCGCGACGACCGCGGCGCGCGCGGCATCGTAGCGCTCCATCAGCTTGCGCTTGACGGCCGCGCTCGGCAGCTTGCCGGGCTTGGCGAAGGCCTGTTGGGCGTGCCGGAGGGCGTCTTCGGCGGCGCGCAGGTCGTCGCTGCGGCTGAGCGCCTCGAGTTCGACGCAGATCTCTTCGAGTCGCAGCGCGTTCGCCTCGGCTTCCGCCCGGGTGTCCGGTTTCGGAACGCCGGCGGCGGTGGCCTTCGCACTGGCCGCGTCGCCCGGCGCATCGCCGCCGGCCGCGCGGGGCTCGACGGCGGCCGCCGGTCGCGTCGCCACGTTCGCGGCGGCTGCCTCGCCCGCGCCCCGCGCCTCGTCCTCGCCCCGCGCGTCGCCCTCGCCCCGCGCGTCGCCCTCGCTCCGCGCGTCGCCCTCGCCCCGCGCGTCGCCCTCGCCCCGCGCCTCGCCCGCGCTTCGCGCCTCGCCCTCGCCCCGCGCCTCGCGCTCGCCCTGCGCCTCGCTGCGCTCGGCGGCCGCCGCAACCCGCTCGAGGTAGCGCGCCCGCTCGGCGCGAAACCGGTCGATTGCGCGCGCAAACCGCCGCGCCAGCTTCGCCTCCGCCGGCTGCAGGCGCTGCCACGCCGCCTCGGCCGCGTCGACGTCGTCGGCGCGCTTCCAGTCTCCCGCGCGCACGATGGCCTCGACCGTTTCGACGAGCTGAACGCGCTCGGCGTGGCGCAACTGCTCCTCGGTTGGCCCCGCGGTCGCCGCCGCGCCCTCCGCCTTGCGGCGCTCCGCGAGCATCTTCTTGGCGCGGGACCGCACCGCCTTGTGTTTGGCTTTGGCCGCGACCACCTCGAGCGCGTCGTCGCCGAGACGCGCGATCGCCGCGAGTCCGAGATCCTTGCGCTGCGCGTCCACCGCGAGCGCCTGCAGCAGCGCCGGATCGTCGAGTTGCTGTACCGCCTCGACGCGAATCGCCGGGTCCTTCGCGGTGCGCGCCACCTCGGCCAGCGCCCGCGCGCTCGCGAGCCGTTTGAACGCCGCCCGGCGGACCGCGTCGCTGTCCGCGCGCGCCACGACCGCCACGAGCGCCTGCTCCTCCAAAATGTGCGCGACCGCCTCCACGTCCCCCTCGGTGGTCGCCCGCACCATCCAGATGTGACTCGCGCGCTCGGCCGCCGCCGAGCGGACCTGCTCCGACGCGTCCTCCTTCGCGATCTCGGTGAGCACGTGCGGATCGGACAGGCGCTCGACCGCCGCTTTGCGGAGGGACTCCTCGGGGTCCGTGCGCGCGATCTCGGCGATGCGGTCCACCTCGTCGTCGCCGAGTTCGGCGAGCGCGGCGGCGCGAACCGCCGGTTTGCTGTGCTTCCACTTGGGGCGAAACAGATCTGCGATGCCCATCGACAGCGACACCCTAGCGCCGCCGGCGCGCGCCGCGCAACCGCCGGCGCACGCCGCGCAACCGCCGGCGCGGCCCCGGCAGGCCCCGCCCGCCCGTCGGGGGCCGGCTACTCGGCCGCCGCGCGCCGGATCCCGAGCAACATCCCGTCCGGCGTCGGGATGCACACCGTCTCGTAGTGGTCGCGCGCGTGCTCGTGAAACGCCCGCATCGCCGCCGCCCCCGCGTCCTTGAGGTCGAGCAGCTTCCCGAAGTAATACGCGTTGTCGCCCAAAAGCAGGCCGCCGGGACGCGTGTTTCGCGCGGCCCATTCGCCGTACTTGTCGTAGTTTTGCTTGTCGGCGTCGATGAACACGGCGTCGAACGGTCCGTGCGCTTCCAGGCGCGGCAGCACGTCGAGCGCGGCGCCGGCCACCACGGTCACGCGGTCCTGCAGGCCCGCCGCGAGGATGTTGGCCTCCGCAACCGCCGCGTGGTGCCGGTCGCTCTCGATGGTCCACAGGTGGCCGTCCGGCGCCAGGCCGCGCGCGATCCGAATCGCTGAAAACCCGGCGAGCGTGCCGATCTCGACCACCCGACGGGCGCCGATCAGTTTCATCAACAGCTCGACCAGTCGCGCCTCCGACCAGCCGAGCTGAATTGCCGGGATGTCGTCGCCGTCGGCTGCGTCGAACGCGCGCCGCAGCGCGTCGTCGAGCCCGGCGTGCAGTTCGTCCGCGTATTGCAGCACGTCCCGTCCGACCGGCCGCGCTCCGCTGCGGGTCTCCTTGTCCGCCATGGCGTCAATGTGCCACGGGCGCGCCGCGGGAGCTACGCCGCGCCGCGCGGATCGAGTAGGCTCGCCGCTGATGGCCACCGAGATGAACGCCCTGGTCTACGACCGCGCCAAGGACGTGTGGGAGCAAAGCAAGGGGCTGCGCCGCGAGCGCGTTCCGGAGCCCGTCCTCGACGAGCGAGCCGACTACCGCGACGCGCACATGGCGTTGATCCGGCCGCGGTTCGCCGGTTTTTGCGGCTCCGACCGCGGCATCTGGTTTCGCCGCGCGTTCAAGGACATGATCTACGAATCGCTCGACGCCGACGGCAAGGACGTTCGCATCATCGGCCACGAGCTGTTCGGCGAGATCGTCGCGGTCGGCTCGCAAGCGCGCCGCGAACTCGGCCTGAAGGTCGGCGACACGGTGTCGGCCGAGTCGCACATCATCTGCGGCACCTGCTACCAGTGCATCATCGGCGACAATCACGTGTGCGAGGACAACAAGATCATCGGCATCTCCACCGACGGGTGTTTTGCCGACCTCGTCAAGCTGCCCGCGCAGATGCTGTGGCCGGTCGACGTCCACACCGTGCGGCCCGAGGTCGCCGCGCTGCTCGAACCGTTCGGCAACGCGGTCCACGCTTGCACCAAGGTGAACCTGCGCGGAAAGCGCGTCGCCATCTTGGGCTGTGGCACGATCGGCCTGTTCGCCGTCGCGGTAGCGCGCGCGCTCGGCGCCAACGTGGTCATCGGGGTCGAACCGCTGCCCAGCCATATCGAGATGGCGCGCAAGCTCGGTGCCGACGAGGTGCTCGTGCCCGCGCACCGCGAGGGCACCGTCTACGAACACGACCCGGACCTCGCCGAGCGCATCAAGAAACTCACCGACGGCGTCGGCGTCGACGTCGCGCTGGAGATGAGCGGACAGAACGCGAGCGTCAACAACGCGATCGCGTCGGTCCGCCGCGGCGGCGCCGTCATCCTGTTCGGTCTCAAGAGCGGCGACGCGGTCATCGAGGACCTCGACCGCGTGATCGTCGACGGTATCTCGCTGCACTCCGTCGTCGGCCGTCGCATCTGGGAGACGTGGCACGTCGGCCGCGGCCTGCTCGAATCGCGCCACTCCGACCTGCAGGACAAGATCTGGGACATCATCCTCAACCGCGGGGACGGCACGGTCACACCGTTTTCCGAGTTCGAGGCCGACGCGTTCGAGCAGAAGATCACCAAATACCCGAAGGTACTGTTCCGATTCGACTGAAGGGGCGACATGCTGAGCGACAAGACCAGGGCCATCTTCGACGGCATCCTCGCCGACATCGCACGAGCCGGGCTCACCAAGGACGAGCGCATCATCGTCAGTCCGCAGGGCGCCGACATCGCCGGGGCGGCCGCGGACGGCCCACCTAAATCCGTTATCAACTTTTGCGCGAACAACTATCTCGGGTTGTCGTCGCATCCCCGAGTGACCCAGGCCGCTCGCGAGGCGCTCGAAACGCACGGTTTCGGCCTGTCGTCGGTGCGATTCATCTGCGGCACGCAGGATCTGCACAAACAGCTCGAGCGGCGCATCGCCGACTTTCTCGAGATGGACGACGCCATCCTGTACTCGTCGTGCTTCGACGCCAACGGCGGCCTGTTCGAGACGCTGCTCACCGCCGAGGACGCCGTCATCTCCGATGCGCTCAACCACGCGTCGATCATCGACGGGATCCGGCTGTGCAAGGCCGCGCGCTACCGCTACGCCAACGGCGACATGGCGGAACTCGAGCAGCACTTGCGCGCGACCCAGGACAAGCGCATTCGGCTGATCGCCACCGACGGCGTGTTCTCCATGGACGGGTTCGTCGCGAACCTGCCCGCGATCTGCGACCTCGCCGACAAGTACGACGCGCTCGTCATGGTGGACGACTCGCACGCGACCGGCTTCATGGGGGCGCGCGGCAAGGGCACGCACGAGCACTGCGGCGTGATGGGGCGCGTCGACATCATCACGTCGACGCTCGGCAAGGCGCTCGGCGGTGCGGCGGGGGGGTTTACGGCGGCGCGCGCGCCGATCGTCGCGCTGTTGCGCCAGCGATCGCGCCCGTACCTGTTTAGCAACTCGCTGTCGCCCGTGATCGCCGGCGCGTCGATCGCGGTGTTCGACCTGCTCGCGGAGACGACCGAGCTGCGCGACCGGCTGATGACCAACGCGCGCTACTTCCGCGACCGCCTGACCGCGGCCGGCTTCGACATCGTGCCGGGCGAGCACCCGATCGTGCCGATCATGCTCGGCGACGCGCGGCTCGCGCAACGCATGGCGGCCGACCTGCTCGACGAGGGCATCTACGTGATCGGCTTCAGCTATCCGGTCGTGCCCAAGGGGCAGGCGCGCATCCGCGTGCAACTGTCGGCGGCGCACACGCGCGAGCACCTCGACCGGGCGATCGCCGCGTTTACCAAGGTCGGCAAGGCGTTGGGAGTGCTGGCCTGATGCGGCATGCGATGGCGGCGGTTGCGGCGGCGGCGGCGGCGTGCCAGCCGTCGGCGACGGTGACGCAGCAGTCGCCGATCGCCAACCTGCAGACCTATCGGGTGGCGCTCGTGCGGGCCACCGCGGGTGCGGACGCCCAGGGATGGACCGCGCCGCTCGAAGCGGTGGTCGCCGATCGGGTCGCGCGGGTGTGCCGGTTCGACGCGGTGCTGCCGGCCGCGCAGGCCGGGGAGGCGCAAGCGGACCTGATCGTCGATCTGAGCATTCAGCGGCTCGCGCGCGGCGGCGACGGCGTTTTGCAAAACCCCAACAAGGCGGTGATGGACGTGCTGCTCGTGCTCAGCGACGGCGCCGGGGACGACCTGGTCGGCCAGGCGTGGATCCGGGGCGAGTCGCCCGCGGTGTTCGTCGCCGGCGCCGTGCCCGAGGAGATCGCCGCGGGCGCGGTCGCCGACTCCGTCGCGCGCCTGCTGGCGGCGTCCGGCTGCGGGCTGGCGCGCGTCGACCCGCCGCCCGCCGAGGAGGAGCCGCCCGGCGGCGGGACGGGGGCCGAGGACGCGGACTCCGACGCCGTGGCGCGGGCCGAACAGCTCAACGACGAGGGCAAGCGCCTGTTCCGGGCCGGCGACCTCGAGGGTGCGGCCACGGCGTTCGCCGGCGCGGTCGCGATCGTGGCCGATCCCCGCTATTACTTCAACTTGTGCTTCGCGTACGAGGCGCTGGAGCGCTACGACGACGCGCTGGCGCAGTGCCGCGCGGCGCTCGACCACAACCCGAGCGACCGACTGCGCGCCAAGACGCAGACCCGGATCGACATCATCGAGCGCAAGCGCGCGGGCAAGTAGGGCGCGGCACGGTTCCGCCGGCTGGATCTTG
Organism: Deltaproteobacteria bacterium; assembly: GCA_003696105.1. Classification (NCBI taxonomy): domain Bacteria; kingdom Pseudomonadati; phylum Myxococcota; class Myxococcia; species Deltaproteobacteria bacterium. The sequence goes on from RFGE01000296.1 coordinate 6,947, forward strand.
CTATACTGGCAAGCCGTGGTGCGGGTCGCGATCCTGGCCGGGATCGGCGGCGCGCTCGTCGGTTGTACGAGCGCCGAGATCGGAGATCCACCCGGCGTCATGGATGCCGCGCCCGCGCCGGACGGTGCGACGCCCTTGCCGGACGCCGCGCCGCCAGACGGTGCGACGCCCTTGCCGGATGCCGCGCCGCCGCCCGACGCCGCGCCGTGCGTCGAGGGCGACGTCAACGTCGTCGATCCCGACACCGGTCACTGCTACCTGTACGTCGCCAACCGGGTGACCTGGGAAGTCGCGCTCGGCGCGTGCGGCACGTTCGGACCGACCGCCCACCTCGCGGTGAGCACGTCTCCGCAGGAAAACGCCGTGATCGCGTCGATCCTCGCCGGCGTCGACGACGTGTGGCTCGGCGGCAACGACCGCGAAGTCGAAAACCAGTGGGTGTGGATCACGGGCGAGCCGATGGTCTACCAGGGCTGGCGCGCGGGCGAGCCGAACGACGCCAACGGCGAGGACTGCATGATCATGGAACTCGACAACGGCGGCACCTGGGACGACCGCGCCTGCGGCAACAGCTACGGTTACATCTGCGAGCGCGAGTAACGCCCGGGCGCGCTTGCGGTGGGCGCGGCCCGCGCGTACCGTCGTCGCGCGATGCGCACGCGATTCGACGACCACCGTGGTCTCGCCGATTTGCCGTACTTCGAGTTGCGCGACGGCCGGCTCGCGATCGCCGCCGGCATCGGGCCGGCGATCGACGTGCACACTCACCTGGCTCTCGCCTACGCCGGCGGCCGGGTCGATCTCGACGCCGCGCACGAGCGGACGGAGCACTACTTGCCGGTCGACCGGCCGCTGGACCTCGACGTCTACATGAACCGGAATTTCACGGCCGAGGATCTCCGCCGACTGCGCCGCGACCTCACGCTGATGAGCGTCACCGGGCGCGGGATGCGGCGCACCCACACCGCGCCGAACTTGCTGCGCGAGATGGCCGACCTCGGCATCCGCACGTCGGTGTTGTTGCCGATCGATTTTCCGGTGCTGTCGCGCAACGCGGAGGCATTTCTGGACGTCGCCGGCCGCCACCCGGGCCTGGTGAGCCTCGGATCGGTCCACCCGTTCGCTCGCAACCCGGGCGAGCGCCTCGAGGCGCAAAAGCGCGCCGGCGCGCGAGGGATCAAGGTGCATCCCGCCGTCCAACTCGTGTCGCCGGACTGCCGCCGCGCGCACGAGTTGTACGACCTGTGCGGCGCGCTCGGCTTGCCGGTGCTGTTTCACTGCGGACCGGTGGACATCGAACCGCGACTCGGCCGCTGGCTGTCGCAGGTCAAGCACTACTGGCGCGCGGTCGCCGACCACCCGGGCACGACCTTCGTCCTCGGCCACTCGGGCGCGCTGCAGATGGAGCGCGCCCTGGAGCTCTGCCAGCGCTATCCGAACGTCTACCTCGAGACGTCGTCGCAGGGCCTGCCCAACGTGCGCCGCATCCTCGCCGAGGCGCCCGCCGACCGCATCCTGTTCGGCTCGGACTGGCCCTTCTACCACCAGGCGACCGCGCTGGCGAAGGTGCTCATCGCGACCGAGGGCGACGACGCCGCGCGGCGCCGCGCGCTGTGGGCCAACGCCGCGCGCCTGTTCGGCATCGAGCGGTAGCCGTCAATCGCGCCGGTCGCCGAGGCTCTTTTTGAGCAGGTCGCCCAGCGTGCCGAGCCCGCCGGAGGGCGGCCGGTAGTCGGCGGCCGCGTCCCGCTCGTCGCGGGCGGCGTCCTCATCGCGCGCGGCGGCCATCGACAGCGCGATGCGGCGCCGCTCCCGATCGACCGACAGCACCGTGGCTTCGACCTCGTCGCCGACCGCGACGACCTCGCGCGGATGGTTCACGCGCCGCCCGGCGCCCAGCTCGCTGACGTGGACGAGCCCGAGTAGCCCGGGAGCCAGCTCGACGAACGCGCCGAACGGTTGTATGCGCACTACCTTGCCGCGCACCCGCGTTCCGGCCGCAAATCGCCGGTCCACGTCCTCCCACGGATCGCGGGCCAGCGCCCGCACCGACAGCGCGATCTTGCGGGGACGCTTCGGATCTCCCGTTTCCTCGATGCGCAGCACGGCCACCTCGACGCGCTGGCCGACCGACAGCACCTCGC
>RFGE01000297.1 GCA_003696105.1 Deltaproteobacteria bacterium
CGCGTACCGCGCGCCGTTTGTACCCCGGCGATGCCCGCTCGGGCAAGCGGCCGAGCCCCGCGGTGCGCGATACTGCGGCCATGCTCGGGAAGGCTCCCGGCGCGGTGCCGTGCGCGCACTGCGCCACCGCGCTCGCACGCGCGGATTGTCCGGTGTGCCGCCGCGCCGTATGCGATCGCTGCGCGCACGACTGGGCGACCTGCTCGCTGCCGCACGGCGTCGAGCTGCGGCTCGGGCTCGGCCGGCGGCTGCGCGCGATCGACGCCAGCGGCACGTTCGGCGTCGTGACGCGGTGGACGCGGACCTACGCGTGGCTCGACCTGCGCGCCGCCCGCTGGCTTCGCGGCGCGACCGGCGTGCAGCGGCCGTTCGCCCCCGTGGGGGCCTGCTACCCGGCGCTGCTGTCCGACGGGCGCATCGTATACCCGAGCTTCATCGCGTACGGCGACAGCTACCGCTACGACGGACTGCGCGTGTCGGCGCTCGCCGGCGGACCGCCGCAGCCGCTGCCGTCGCACGCGCCGCCCAGATGGCTCGAGATCGACTGGACCGAGCGGTTCGTGTGGGGACCGTGCGAGGACGAGACGATCGACCTCGTCGACCTCGAGCGCGGCGACGGGTGGACGCTGCGCCCGGTCGACCGCACGGTCGTCCAGGCGGCCGCGGTCGACGGCGTCCGCCGCGTCCTCGCGACCGGCGTGTACGGCGCCGTCCACCTGCACCGGCTCGGGAGCGATGGCGATCTCGAGCGCATCGACCGACTCGCGCTGCCCGACAGCGACGTCGCATGGCTCGGCCTGTCGCCGCGCCGGCTCGCGGTGGTCGCCATCCGCGGCTCGCGGTCTCGATTGGTGGTGCACGCCCTGGGCGACGAGGGTATCCGCGGGCCGGTGTACGAGGATCCGCCGGCCCGGCGCCCCGGGACCTCGCCGATCGTGCGCGCCTACGGCGGCCGGCAGTCCATCGTCGCCGCGATGGACCCGACCGGGCGATTCGTCGCCGTGGTCGACCGCAAACGCCGCGACGTCCACGTCCACGGCGTCGACACCGGCACGGTCCAGCGCCTCGGCGAGCACACCGACCGCATTCACTTCGTGCGGTTCGCCGCCGGCGGTCGCCAGCTCGTGAGCGCCGACACGGACAACCGCGTGCTGATCCGGCCGCTCGCGGGCGACGCGTTCGTCGACGCCACCCGGCGCCTGCCGATCGCCGACTGACCGCGCGGTCACGCGGCGCGCGACGCGAACCAGTACACGCCGAGCGCCAGCGCGACGGCCGAGCCCACGCCGGCGACGGGCCAGCCGCGCCGGCGCGCCCACGCGAGCGCCGGATAGCTCGCGGCGATCAGCGCGAGCTGCCCGAGTTCGACCCCGCCGTTGAACGCGACGAGCGGCACGACGACCCGATCGGGCGCCGGAAATGCCGCGGCGAAGCCGAAGCCGTGGACGAGACCGAACAGCGCCGCGATGGCGGCGCGGTAGCGAGCGGGCCGCGCCGCGCCGGCCACGAGCCCGAACCCACCGGCGACGACCAGCGCGATGCCCGCGAGCGCGAGCCGCGGCACGTGGGTCGGGCCGGCGACCGCCACCGTGGCGATCGCCGCGACGGTCGCGCCGGGCAGCCACGGATCGCGCCGGCCGCCGTCGAGCCACAGGTTCTCGACGGCCACGACGGCGATCGACAGGCCGATGAGCGCCTCGATCGCGGCGGCCGGAGGCGCGACCGCCCCCGTCGCGGCGAGCGCGAGGGTGGCGCTGTGACCGAGCGTGAACCCGGTGGCGGCGACCGCGACGTCGCGCGCCGACGCGGCCGCGACCACCAGCGCGAACAAGAACACGAGGTGGTCGAACCCGGACAGGATGTGGTGGACGCCGAGGGCGACGTAGCGGGCCGGCCGCGCGACGGAACGCGCTCCGGCCCGCCGGTCGGCGAGCGCGACCGTGCGGTGGGTGTCGGTCACGAGGTGCTCCTCGCCGCCGGCGGACGCGAAGTGGACGTGGCCGGCGATCAGATCGAACAACAGGTCGACGCGGGCTTCGCGCGGCCGCGACGCGCACGCGACGCGCCACTCGAACGACCGCCAGCCGACGTCGGCGCGCAGCTCGACGAACGACTCCGGCACGGGCGCGCAGCCGTCCACCGCGACCGCGGCGGGCACGTAGCGGTCCGGCGACAGTCCGGCCGCGGCGATCGCGGTGGCGTCGACCGCGCGCACGCGCACGCGGATCGCGGCGCCGTCCGCGTCGACGTCGATGCGCGAGTAGGACACCGACCGGCCGTGTGCGCGCGCATCCCGCGGCGCCGCGATCGCGGCCGCGGCGCACAGCGCGAGCGCGTGCCCCCTCGCCGTCACGGCAGCTGCACCTGCACGCCGGCGCGCGCCCGCGCGCGGTCGAGAAACGCGCGCAGCGCGCGCTCGCCGGCGCGGCGGCGGTACGCGGCGGCGACCTCGTCCGCGATGTCGGCGTACGGCGGGATGTCGCGCTCGCGCCGGTCCACGACCGTGAGTTCGTGCCAGCCGAGCGCCGACCGCACCCGCGCCGTCGTCGCCCCGACCGGCGCGGCGGCCGCCGCGCGCGCCGCCGTCGGACCGAGCAGGTCGGCGAGCCGCGACAGCGGAATCGGTGCGTCCGGAACGGGGACCGGCGGCGGCGACGGCTGCGCGGCGTCGGCCGCGCGGAAGAACCGCTGGCGCACGTGGATGAGCGGCGGCCGCGCGAACTCGTCCCGGTGATCGGCGTAGAACGCGCGCAGGTCGGCCTCCGACGGGGGCGCGGCCTCGGCGCGGGCGGTGACCAGGTCGATCACCGCGGCGCCGAGGTCGGCGCGCACGCGCGGGTCGCGCTCCGCCAGGCCGAGTTCGAGGCCGCGCTGGACGAGCAGCTCCTCGTCGATCAGCCGGTCGAGCACCTTCCGCCGCACGCCGTCGTCGACGTCGCGGCGCGCGCCGGCGACCGCCGCCAGCGCGCGGTCGTAATCCGACCGCAAGATCGGCGTGCCGCCGACCACCGCGACCGCGCCGTCGGGCACACCGCCGCGCACCGGCGCACCCGCGAGGCCGGCGGCGGCGAGCGCGAGCCCCGCGACGACGCCCGCGACACTCCACGCACGCGCCGCGCCGACGCGCGTCACCGCGGCCCTCCCGCCGGCGCGGCCGGCGCCGGCAAAGCCACGCGCCGCACCAGGATCGGCGACGACCACGCCCGCTCCTCGTTGTCGGTCAGGCAGTCGTCGTCCGCCGGCGTGCGCCAGTCGCCGTAGCACGGCTCGCACCCGTCCGGGCCGCAGCGCAGGCCGCCCGCGTTGACCGCCGGCGTCGGCTCCTGGATCGCGCGCACGTAGTAGAACGTGTCCCCCGACGCGTCCGGATCGGCGAACTCGACCTCGCACACCGGCTCGCCCGCCGGGCACGGGATCACGCGCCACGGATCGTCGATCGCGCCGGCGACGTCCGCCTCGCTGGCGGCGGGCCGGATGCGGACCACCTCGATGCGCGTGATGCGCCGGCGCTGGTCGGTCGGGTGGTAACACTCGCCCGCGCACACCCGCTCGATCCCCTCGGGGCCCAGCGCGTCGACCGCCCACCGCGGGCAGCCGGGCGCCTGCAGGTGGGCGCCGGCCGCGCGCACGCGAAACCGCGGCGCCTCCGCGAGCGCGACCTCGGCGCCCATCGGCTGCGCGCCGCCCGGCGCGTTGGTCAGGTCGAACCACAGCAGGATGCGGTCGCCGGACGTGCCGTAGACGCGGCGGTGGACGAGCGCGTCCCAGATCGCGGCGCGGTCGCGGCCGCGCGCGTGCACCGCCGCGAGCCCGCCGGTCATGAAGAACGACGCCTGCCGCTCCAGTTCCACCAGGCGAAACGGCGGCAGCGCGAGCAGCTCGTCCGGGTCCCACGCCCGCGGCTCGGGCGCCGGCGCGGCCGGCTCGCCGAGCAGCCGATCGCGCCACGTGGCGCTCTGCGGGCCGGTCGCGTCGCCGAACCGGCGCCGCAACATCTCCTTGTAGCCGGTGCCCGGACGCGCGCTGTGGTTGTCGCTCGACGCGACGAAGCCGATCGCCCGGCCGCGCCGCGACACGATGTACTGCACCGACCCGCCCGGCCGGTAGTTAAACGCCGCGTTGAAGCAATCGGTGCACTGGCCACAGTTGCCCCACTCCTCGACCGTTGCACCGGGAACCGTCAGGTGCCCGGCCGTCCCGGCGGCGACGTAGGCCGCGCGCGCCGCCCGCACGCGCCGATCGCACTCGGCCGGGTCCGCGTCGCCGCAGCGCGCGCGAATGATCTCGCCGGCGCGCCAGCAACACGGCTCGTACTCGGCCGTCGGCTGCGGACACGCGTCGCCGTCCGGGCCGACGGTCACCGCGCGCCACGGCCGGTAGACCTCGGAGTTGCCGTGGCCGCTGTAAATTTCGATCAGCGGCTCGGCAAGCCCCAGGCCTTTGTCGTACGTGTAGCCCGGCGGCGTATAGAAGCCCCAGGTCGTGCCGTGCGGGATCACGATCGACTCGAGACCCCATTGCGCGAGCTTCTCGAACAACTCGGCCGGCGTCGCGGCGACCTCGCGGCAGTCGGCCGGCAGCGCGCGGGTGTCGACTCCCGCCGGGCACAGCGGCGCCGCGCGCAGCTCGCGTTGGTAGAGCGCGAAGTCGAGATACCGCTGTCGCCGTGCGAAATCCTGTAACGGGATGAGCAGCTGGCGCCACAGCGGGACCGGGTCGCGCCGCAGCGCGCCGGACACGAGCCCGACGGCCGCGATCGGACGCGCGGGCAGGTCCGCGTCGGACAGTCCGCGGAAGATCACGTTCTTGTGTCCGTAGTGGTCCGCGCGCGTGGCGCCGACCTGGGACCACTCGAACCCCATGAACGCGACGAGATCCGGCGTGGCCGGATCGCCGGCCACCGCGTTGCACGCGCGAATCGCGTCGATCGACTCGCGCCAGTGGCGCGGTGTGAGCGCCTCGGCGTGGTCGGTGAGCGCGAAGAAGTCCAGCTGCGAGCAGTAGCGCGCGAAGTCGCACGCATCGGCCGGCGGATGCGCGCCCTCGCCGCCCATCGCGGGGAGGCTGCGCATGAACGCGTCGGCCGAGAACGTGGTGTGGACGTGCAGGTCGCCGAACAAGATCTGGTCCGGTGCGCCGCCGCCGGCGGCCGCCGACCGCGCCGCCGCCGCCGCGATCGCCTGCGCCGGCCTCGGCGTCGGGTGGACGCGCCCGGGCCCTTCGTGGCGGCCGCCGCCGTAGACGATCCAACCGGCCGCGGCGACCGCACCGAGCGCGACCGCGCCGCCCCAAATCGTGCGCTTGCGTGCCACCGATGCCTCCTGTCGGGGCGGATGATAGCCGCTGCGGGCCCGGCGACGCGAATCCGCCAGCGCCGCGGCGATTCGTCGTATGCTCCGGACATGCGCACGACGGGGTGGACGGTGGCAGCGGCGGCGATCGCCGCGGGGTCCGTTGCGAGTACATCCGGCCTGGCCCGCGCCGAGCCGGCGGGGATCGAACGCAGGCTGTATCCGGATCGCGTCGACGCCAGTTCGTTTTTGCAAAACGACTGGAACCGGTTCCAAGAAAACTATCACCCGAACTACGTCGCCGACGACGACCCGAAGACCGCGTGGACCGAGGGGGCGAAGGGATCCGGCGCCGGCCAATGGTTGCGGCTGCACGTGACCGAACTCGACGGCGCCACGCGCGTGCGCCTTCGCGTGCGCAACGGCTACCACAAGTCGCGACGACTGTTTCGTCGCAACGCGCGCGCGCGGCGCGTGACGGTCACCCTGCGCCCGTCGGGGGCCACGCGCACGGTCGAGTTGGCCGACGACATGAGCTGGCAGGAGATCGTCGCGACCCAGCCGGCCGGCAAGCTGTCCGCGATCGAGCTGCGGTTCGACTCCGTGTACGAGGGCAGCCACTACGAGGACCTGTGCGTGTCGGACGTCCAGGTGTTCGTCACCGCGACGACGCCGGACAACCCGGCGTTCGAGAAGTCCAAGCGCGACCGACTGCTGGCGTGGAAGCGCCAGCGCCTCGCGGCGGCGCGCCTGTTCCGCAAGGCCGCGCGCACCGGCCTGCCGCTGGCCGCACAATACCGCGAGGGCAAGCACGCCCGCCTGCCGCGGCCGGACGCGCACGACTGCGAAGTGACCGCGACGCTGTGCCGGGTGCGCGCGGCGCTCGGGTTGTGGAGCCGGCTGCCGGTGTGGCGCGACCAGCCGGCGGCGGTCGCGATCGGCCGCGCGGCCGCGGGCGATTGGACGGCGTGGCGTCCCGTGCGGGTGACCGCGATCGACAAGCGGCCCATCCCGCAACTGGACGCGCTGATGCTGGCGGACCACACCGGGTATTACGCCTACGATGGACGGGAATTCGAGATGCCCCTGGGCGCGCAGCTCGGGTTTCTGCGCGCCGACCACCTCAAGCGCGTGACGGTCGACAAGGCCGCCGAGCTGCCGCCGCTGGCCTACATCGGCCCCGACGTTCCGCCCGCGTGCCGCCGGCCTCGCCGCCCCGCGACGCGGTACTGGCTGCCGCCCGCGCCCGCCGGCGCGGAGGGCGGCGCCGACGGCTCCCCGGCGGCCGACCGGCTCACGACCCTGCTGGTCGCGTCGTGCGGCATGGTCGAGATGCGCGAGGGGATGGAGCCGCTGAGGCACTGGCAGCTGCTCGTGTACGACGACGCGGGTCGACTCGCCGCGCTCGCCACGGAGCACTGCGCCGAAATGATCCGGTGGGACGAGGGTGCATCCGGCCCGGTGATCGCCGGCGCCGTGCGCGCGTGCGACATGGGCGACGAGATCGAGACCGTCAGCTACGAACGCGTCCCATGATCGCGCGCGCCGCCCTCGCCGGCGCCGCGGCCCTCGCGGGCCTGTTCTCCTCGGGCGCCCGCTCGATCGACACCGGCGATACGCCGCCCGCGATGCTGCGCGCCGAGACGTGCGCCCCGTGCCACGAACGCCAGTACGCGCAATGGAAGCGCAGCCGGCACGCGGCGGCGTGGACCAACGGGCTGTTTCAGCACGACTACCGGCAGTCGCGCCGCGCGTGGTGCCGCAACTGCCACATTCCGCTGGCCGCCCAGCAGCGCGCATGGGCGGCCGGCGACGCGACGCTCGCCGAGCAAGGAGTCAACTGCGCGGCGTGCCACGTCCGCGACGGCCGCATCGTCGCGCGCGCGCGCGGGGCCGGCTCGCCGCACGACACCGCGGTCGATGCGGCGTTCGGCACGGCGGAGTTTTGCGCCGGCTGCCACCAGTTTGCGTTCCCGCGGTTCGACGGCGGCGCGTTCGCCGGCTACACGAGCGAGCCGATGCAGGACACGGTGGCGCAATTTCGCCGCAACCCGCGCCGGCCCGCGAGTTGTCTCGCGTGTCACGGGGGCGGCCACCGGTTTCCGGGGGCCCACGACCCGGCGATGCTCCGCCGCGCGCTCGCGTTCTACGTGTGCCGCGACGGCGCTGCCGTGCGCGCGACGGTGACCAACGCCGGCGCGGGACACAACGTCCCCACCGGCGACGTCCACCGCCACGTCGTCGTCCGCGCGTGGTACTCGACCGCCCCCGAGCGGCTGCGCGATGCGTTCTTCGGCCGCCGGTTCGCCCTCGCCGGCGACGGGACGAAGAAGACCATCTGGGACTCGACGATCCCGCCCGGCGCGACGCGACGCTGGCGCATCGATCCGGCGGCGCTCGGACCGCCGGCGACCGCCCGCGAGCCACTCAACGTCGAGCTGCGCTACGTGTACGCGAACCGCGAGGACATCGCGGACGAGGTCGGCGAACCGGTCGTGTTCCCGATCGCGCGCGTCCGCTCGCGACCGGAGGATCTGCCGCCGTGCGCGCGCTGACCGGCCCGACCGCGCTGCTCGTCGCCCTCGCGGTCGCCGGCGACGCGGCGGCCGACGACGACGCGGCCGGCCTGGCGGCCCGACTCGCCGCCGCCGGGCTGGTCGACGTGCGCACCCTCGCGCCGGCCATTCAGGTGGAACTCAAGTACTCGACGGCCGACAACTTTCTCGGCGCGGACGTCTACGGCGACCTCGACGCCTGCTACCTCAACCCGGACGCCGCGCGCATGCTCGCGCGCGCCGCCGACTTGCTGGCGGAGCGCGCGCCGAACCTGCGCCTGCACGTGTACGACTGCGTGCGGCCGGTCGCGGTGCAAAAGAAGATGTGGGCGCTGGTCAAGGGCACACCGAAACGCGCCTATGTCGCCAACCCGTACCGCAAGGTCAAGGGCATGCACAACTACGGTTGTGCGGTCGACCTGACGCTCGCGGACGAGTCCGGCGCGCCGGTCGACATGGGCACGCCGTTCGATCACTTCGGCCCCGAGGCAGAGCCGCGCCGCGAGCTGCGGCTGCTCGCCGCGGGCCGGCTCTCCGCGGCGCAGGTGTCGAGCCGACTGCAGCTGCGCCGCGTCATGGTGGACGCGGGGTTCTTGCCGCTCGACAACGAGTGGTGGCACTTCGACTGCGCGACCGGCCGCGACGCGCGCGCGCGTTACCGCATCGTGCCGTGATCGCCGCGGCCGCGCGCCCGGCTCACTGCGCGTCCGCCGCCTCGCGCAGCTCCGCGATTGACTGCTCGATCCCCCGCGCGAACACGTCGAGGTCCGGGACGCCGTCCCAATCGCCGCACAGGCCGAAGTGCAGGCCGCCGTCGTAGCTCACGAGCGCGACGCCGAGGGTCGTCGTACCGACGAGCGGCACGAACGGATACGCCGCGAGCAGTTTGCCGCCGCGTAGATACAGCGGGAACTGCGGCCCGGGCACGTTGGTCACCGTCAGGTTCACCATGCGCTGCAGTGCGATCGCCCGGCCGGCGAGCGCGAGCACCGTCGGCGGGGCGTACTCGGACAGCTTGACCCAAAAGTCGGCGCCGACCGCCTGGCGCGACTCTTTCAATCCGGTCATCTGCGCGGTCACGTACTTGAGGCGCTGAACCGGGTCCGGCTCGCCGACCGGCAAGTCGGCCGCCATCATCGACACCTGGTTGCCGTAGGTCATGCGCTGGCTCGGATCCCGCACCGACACCGGAACGAGCGCGCGCAGGTGCAGATCGTCCACCGACTCGCCGCGCTCGACGAGCAGCCGGCGCAGCCCGCCCGCGACCACCGCGAGCACGACATCGTTGATCTTGCACTCGAAGGCGCGCTTGATGTGTTTGAACGTCGCCAGCGGTGCGGTGAGCGGGATGAACCGGCGATGCGGCCCGATCGGGCGCGTGAGCGACGACACCTTGGGCGCGAAGTCCATCGTCGCCTTGCCGAACGACAGCAGCCCCTGGACGACCTCGGCCGCCCGCTCGACGAACTGCTGCGGCGCCTCGCGCATCTGTCGCACCTTCGCCGCGAGCTCGGCCGGGCGCGTGAACGTCTCGATCAAGCTGTCGCGCAGCAGTTCCTGCTTCGATGGCGGCGGCTGCGGCTCCCACGGCGGCGGCGGCTTGCTCGGCGGCGGATCCTTCATCACGTCGAGGATCACGGTGCCGAGGTCGACGCCGCTTACGCCATCGATCAGACAGTGGTGCGTCTTCTGAATGAGGCCCTTGCGCCCCTCGGGAAGGTCGACCATCCAGATTTCCCACAGGGGACGCGACCGGTCCAGCGGCGTGCTCATCAGCCGCTCCATCAGCCGGATCGCCTCGGCCATGCCCCCCGGTTTGGGCAGACCGGTGTGCCGCACGTGAAACCGGATGTCGAAGTGCGGATCGTCCACCCACACCGGCCGGCCCTGGCCGTACGGAACCCACATCAGCTTCTTGCGAAAGCGCGGCACCAGGTGCAGGCGGCTCTCGATGTGAGCGGCCAGGCCCTGTTCGTCCAGGCCCGTATCCTCGAAGATGGCCAGCGTCCCGATGTGCATGTGCGCCACCGGGGATTCCGCGTATAAGAAGGTAGCGTCCTGCGCCGACAGCCGCTCGTAGGTGCCCATAGTTGCCAGGGAATAATATTGGATTCCGCTCAGTTCGGCGGGAAGGCGCCGTGTACCTTCGCCCCCCGGGCCGATGATTCGCCTCGAAAACGTCAACAAGTCCTACCACGTGGGCCGCAATCGGCTCCACGTGCTACGCGACGTCAACCTCGAAGTCGGCGCCGGCGAGTTCGTGTCGATCATGGGCTCGTCGGGCTCCGGCAAATCCACCCTGCTCAATATCCTCGGCATCCTCGACAGCTACGACTCGGGGAGCTACTACCTGGACGGGACCCTGATCCGCAACCTGTCGGAGCGCCAGGCCGCCCGCTACCGCAACCAGTACATCGGCTTCGTGTTCCAGTCGTTCAATTTGCTGCCGTTCAAGAACGCGATGGAAAACGTGGCCCTGCCGCTGTACTACCAGAAGGTGCCGCGCCGGCGGCGCAACCGCATCGCGCTCGACTACCTGGACCGCGTCGGCCTCCGCGATTGGGCCGACCACCTGCCGACCGAGCTGTCCGGCGGCCAGATGCAGCGCGTCGCGATCGCGCGCGCTCTCATCACCAAGCCCCGCCTGCTGTTGGCCGACGAGCCGACCGGAGCCCTCGACTCGACCACATCCGAGCAAATCATGGAGTTGCTCGAGGAGATCAACCAGACGGGCATGACGATTATCGTCGTGACCCACGAGCACGACATCGCCGAGCGCACGCGGCGCTGCATCCGCCTGCGCGACGGCGTCGTCGTCGAGGCATGACGTGCTCGACATCGACCGCTGGCAGGAGATCGGCAGCACCATCCGCCACCACAAGCTGCGCACGGCGCTCACCGGGCTCAGCGTCGCGTGGGGCATCTTCATGCTCGTCATCCTGCTCGCGGCCGGCAAAGGACTGCAGAACACCGCCGCGTACGGCTTTCGCGACGACGCCGTCAACAGCATCTGGGTGCGCAGCGGGCGCACGACCAAGCCGTACAGAGGGCGCGCGGTCGGTCGCGAGATCCAGTTTACGACTGCCGACTACGACGCCGCCCGCGACCGCGTCCCCGGCATCGACCACATCTCGGCCCGCCTTCACCTGTGGGGCGAGTTCACCGTCACCTATAAGAACCAACACGCGTCGTTCGACATTCGCGCCTGCCACCCGGACCACCTGTACATCGAGCGAACCACGATGGTGCGCGGGCGGTTCATCAACCAGCGCGACCTCGACGAGCGCCGCAAGGTCGCGGTCATCGGCACCAAAGTAGTCGACCAGCTGTTCGGTGACGAGGACCCGATCGGAAAGATCATCACGATCGGCAGCATCAACTACAAGGTGGTCGGCATCTACGAAGACGAAGGCGGCGAAGGCGAGTTGCGCAAGATCTATCTGCCGATCACCACCGCGCAGATGGCCTACGGCGGCGGCGACCGCATCGACATGTTCATGTTCACCGTCGGGGACGCGCCCGTCGACGAGGCAAAGCGGATCGAACAATCCGTGCGCCGCCAGCTCGCGCGGCGGCACGCGTTCGACCCGGACGACCCGCGCGCGCTGTGGATCCGCAACAACCTCGAGAACTACGAAAAAATCACGTCGGTGTTGCACAAGATCGACTTGTTCGTGTGGCTGATCGGGATCGGCACCATCCTCGCGGGCATTGTCGGCGTGAGCAACATCATGCTCATCTCGGTCAAGGAGCGCACGAAGGAGTTCGGCGTGCGCAAGGCGGTGGGCGCGACGCCGGGATCGATCGTGACGCTCGTCGTGCAGGAAGCGCTGCTGCTCACGTCGGTGTCCGGCTACTTCGGTCTGGTCGCGGGCGTCGGCCTCGTCGAGGCGATCAATGCCGCCATTCCCGACATGACCGCGTTTCGCCACCCGGACGTGGACGTCGGCGTCGCCGCGGCGGCGACCGCCATCCTCGTGGTCGCCGGCGTACTCGCCGGCATCTTCCCCGCATGGCGCGCGGCGCGTATCCGGCCCGTCGTCGCCCTGCGCGACGAGTGACCCATGAGCCTCGACACCTGGCAAGAGATCCTCGCGACCCTGCGCGGCAACGTGCTGCGAACGCTGCTGACCGCGCTGGGGGTGTTCTGGGGCATCTTCATGCTCGTCGTCATGCTCGGCGCCGGCCGGGGGCTCGAGCGGGGCGTGACCCGCGGCATGGCGGGCTTCGCCACGAACTCGATCTTCGTGTGGGGCCAGCGCACGTCGCTGCCGTACGACGGGTTGCCGCCGGGGCGCTTTGTCGCCTTCGAAAACGCCGACATCGACCTCCTCCGCGACAAGGTCGACGGCATCGAGTACCTGGCGCCGCGCCTTCAACTCGGCGGCTGGCGCGGCGGCGACAACGTCACGCGCGGCGCCAAGACCGGCAACTTCAACGTCAACGGCGACTACCCCGAGTTGCAATACGTGCAGGGGATGGACTTCATCCGCGGGCGCTTCATCAACCAACTGGACATCGACCAGCGCCGCAAGGTGGCGGTGATCGGTCCGCGCGTCTACGAGACGCTCTACCAGCCCGGCGAGGATCCGATCGGCACTCACATCAAGATCAAGGGCGTGTACTTCACGGTCGTGGGCCACTTCAAACCGAAGGGGACCGGCGGCTGGTCGGAGCGGCTCGCCGCCACGATCTTCGTGCCGTTCACGACGTTCCAGAGCGCGTTCAATCAGGGCAACCGCGTCGGTTGGTTCGCGATCACCGTGCCGCCCGGCTACGACATCGAAAAGGTCGAGCGCGACATCAAACGCGTGCTCGCGAAGCGACACCGCATCCACCCGGACGATCGCCAGGCGTTCGGTAGCTTCAACGCCGGCAAGAGCTTCCGCGAGATGTCGGCCGTGTTCATCGGCATCAACGCGCTCGTGTGGTTCGTCGGCATCTGCACCCTGCTCGCCGGCGTCATCGGCGTGAGCAACATCATGCTGATCGTCGTCAAGGAGCGCACCAAGGAGATCGGCATCAAGAAGGCTCTCGGCGCGACGCCGTGGGCGATCACCAGCCAGATCGTCCAGGAGTCCACCATCCTCACGGCGATCGCGGGCTACCTGGGATTGTCGGCCGGCGTCGTCGTCCTCGCCGTGATCGACAAGTTGGATGTCGACATCCTCGCTTCCCCGCAGGTGGATCTCCGCATCGCGCTCATCGCCACCGCGATCCTCGTGATCGCGGGCGCCTTCGCCGGCCTGATTCCGGCCTACCACGCCGTCCGCATCCACCCGGTCGCAGCCCTGAGGTCCGAGTAACGCGTTCCGACCGCGAGCGAAGCCATGAAGAAACTCCTGATCGCCCTCGCCATCCTGTTCGTCCTGGTCGTCTTCGGCGGCACGCTGGTGTTCCTGTACAAGAAATCGCAGGCCAAGCCGGTGGTCTACGAGATCGTGACGCCGACCCGCGCGGACATCGTCAAAAAGACCGTCGCGACGGGGAGCATCGTCCCGCGCAAGGAGGTCGAACTGAAGCCGCGCGTATCCGGGATCGTGTCCAAGATCCTCGTGGAGCCCGGCGATCAGGTGAAGGCCGGCGATCTCGTCGCGACGATCGACATCGTGCCCGACACGCAGCGGCTCACGCAGGCGCAAGCGGCAGTGCGGTCGGCCAAGATCAGCGCAGACAACGCACGCAACGAGCTGGCGCGCGCCGACAAGCTCAAGGCCAAGGGGCTCATGCCTGAGTCGGAATACAACCGCTACAAGCTCGAGTACGAGCTGCGCCAGGCGGAGCTCGCCGCCGCGCAGGACAACCTCCAGGTCATCCGCAAGGGGGCGTCGCGCGCGGCCGGCAAGGCGCGCAACACGGAGGTGCGGTCCACCGTGGCCGGCACCGTGTTGGACGTGCCCGTCAAAGAGGGCATGTCGGTCATCGAGAGCAACAACTTCAATGCCGGATCGACCATCGCCGTGGTCGCCGACATGTCCGACATGATCTTCGAGGGCACGGTCGACGAGTCAGAGGTCGGCAAGCTGCGCGTCGGCATGCCGCTGGACATCCGCGTCGGCGCGCTCGACAACGACGTGCTGTCCGGCACGCTCGAGTACATCGCGCCGAAGGGCGTCGTCAAAGACGGCGCAATCCAGTTCCAGATCCGCGCGGCGATCCAGCCCAAGCCCGGCGTCACGATCCGAGCCGGCTACAGCGCGAACGCCGACATCGTGCTCGACAAGGTCGAAAACGTGCTCGCGATCGACGAGAGCGTGGTCACGTTCGACGGGGACAAGGCGTTCGTCGAGGTCGAGACGGCGCCGCAGACGTTCGAACGCCGCGAGGTGCAGCTCGGCCTGTCGGACGGCATCCGCGTCGAGGTCAAGTCGGGCATCGACGAATCCGCGCGGCTCAAGGGCCGCGAAAAGACCGACTGACGGCCGCGCCGCGCGCGTACGGGGTCGGAGGCGCCGGCGCCGCGGGACCCGCGCCGGCGCCGCGCGGCGCGCACTGGATGCGGCCGACGGCGGGCGGCCGTCGCGGCCGGGCGGCGAACCGCCCCCGCGGCCGGTCACCACAGAATCGAGCCGCTGTGGTCGCTCACGTCGGCCGACGTGGTGGCGCGGTAGTGGTACGTGTGCGGCGGCTCGTGGGGCTTGCCGTGCTCCTCGCACCACCACGTCTTGCCGCCGGATTCCGCGCGAACCTTGACGCACGCCGGGCAAGGCGGCTCGGGCGCGAACGCGGCGTCCTCCGCGGGATCGTGCGTGTAGGTCTTGGGCCGCATCACGAGCACCGGACACCCGGCGTGGCGCACGACCTTCTCGGCGACCGACCCGATCAGCCACCGCTTGAGCCCGCTGCGCCCGTGCGTGCCGAGGACGATCACGTCGGCGGCGGCTTCGGAGGCGAGCGCCAAAATCTCCTGCGCCGGGTGGCCGATGCGCGCGTGGACGAACAGTCGCAGGTCCGTCGGAGTCGGCTTGGGAATGCGGCGATCGGCCAGCTTCGTCGCCTCCTGCTGCATTCGCTCCGCCGTCTCGTACGTCGCCCGCATGCCCTCCTCGAGCACGGCGACGACGTGCAGGTCGGCGTGCGCGTGGTTGAGCGCGGCGGCCACCGCCTGCTCGAGCGCCAGCTCCGCGAGATCGGAAAAGTCATAGGCCACGACGGCCGTAAACCGCTTGTCTTGCTCGTTGGACATGGTCGCCCTCCTCGCTTGTATCACCAACTGTGCCGCAGCCGCGACTGCATCGGCGTCGTAGCCGCCGTGAGCCACCACGTCGGGCTCGACCGGTGGCTCGTAGGGAACGCCGACGCCGGGCAGGTCGGCGATCCGTCCCTCGTCGGCGGCAGCGTACAGCCCCTTGACGTCGCGGCGCCGGCACTCGTCGAGCGGCGTCGCGACGTACACCTCGACGAACCGCGGCGCCTGCTCGCGCGCGCGGTCGCGAAATCGCCGCTCGTGCGCGGTCGCGGCGACGACCGCGACGTACCCGAGGCGCGCGATGTCCGCCGCCATGCGCGCGAGCGCGCCGTAGAACGCGTCGCGCGCGGCCTCACCGTAGCCGAGGTCGGGCATCAACTGCGCCCGCACCTGGTCGCCGTCGAGCAACTTGACCCGCACGCCGGCGAGGGCGAGCTGGTCGTACAACGCGCGCGCGAACGTCGACTTGCCGGATGCCGGCAGCCCGGTGACCCACACGACCGCTCCCTTGCCCCCTGGCGTCATCGGAACAGCTCCTCGGCGAATTCGGGGTCGACGCGCTCGGCGTCCAGCACGCGTTCGGCCAGGCCGAGCAGCGCGTCGCGCTGGCCGCCGGTGAGGCGGGGATACCAGCGCGGGTTCGCGAGCACGAGCGCCCGCCACGCGAAGTACGGCGGCGCGACCTCGACCACCTCGCGGTCGCCGGATCGATCGAGATACGTGCGCCACAGCGCGTACCACATGCGCGAAAACGCGGGCGCCCACGTTCCCGGGTGCGTGAGCGCGAAGAACACGTAGTTGATCGCGAGGCACGTGACGTCATCGGCCGCGTCGCCGCGACAGCCACGGCTCGCGTCGAGCAACGCGATGTTTCCGCGGTCGTCGAACAGGATGTTGAACGGATGGAAATCGCCGTGGACGCGGCACAGCCGGTCGTGACGGCCGCGCAACTTCCATCGCCATCCGGCGACTCGCTGTTCGAGCTCCGCCAACCGGTCGAGCGGCGCACCCGGCACATCCGGCGGATAGCCGTCGACGATGCCGTAGACGCCCTCGCCGTGGCCGACCAGGTCGCGGATCGCGCGCGCGTACGCCGCCGGCGGGCCGCCGCGGTCGCGGTGCAACGCCGCGAGGTAACGCGCAAGATGGTCCACGCGATCGAGGTCGGCGTCGTCCACGGCCGCGCCGGCGGCGATGCGGCGCAACTCGTCGGCGTACAGGCGCCCGGGCGCGTAGTCGGTGACGACGTAGAACTCGCCGCAGTCGCGCAGCGACCGCAGCCGCCCGTGCCGATCGACCGCGCCGACGTCGATGGCGGCGACGTGGTCGGGCACGGCGCGGTAGCTGTCGAACGCGAGCAACATCTGCGCCGCGCGGTCGGACCGCCGATCGTGGCCGAACTCGTTGGCGGTCGCCGTGTGCAGGACGAAGTCGCGCCGGCAACCGTCCGCCTCGCGCACCGACAGCCGCAGCGCGCGGCCGTAGCCGAAGCCCTTTTCCGTGCGATCGGCGGCCGCGTCGTCGCCCAGCGGCTCCACCGAGAGCAACGCCCCGCCGGGACACAGCTCCTGCACGAGCGCGTCGAGCGCCGGCCGGCGCAGCTCGCGAGGCGCGGTCACTGGTCGCCCTCCCGCGCGCGCTGGTCGACGAAGCCGCGCAGCAGGTCGGTCGCGGTCACGATGCCGACCAGCTTGCCGGCGTCCACCACGAGCAGCCGATGAACCTGGTCGGCGAGCATGATGCGCGCCGCGTCCTCGAGCGGCGCACTCGCGTGGATCGACAGCACGAACGGGCTCATCACGTCCGCGACGCGCCCGCTGCCGACCGCCACGCCGTCCGACAGCTCGACCTTGTGGCCGCGGTCCAGCCGGTAGTACAGCGGATAGCCGTCCCGCTCGCTGCGATCCCGGTCCGGGTCGACGAGATCCGACAGGCTCACCACGCCGACCGGCCGGCCCGAGGGACTGACGACCGGAGCTCCGGTGATATGGCGACTGGCGAGCAGGCGGCACGCCGTCTCGAGGCTCGTGTCCTCGGCGACGGCATACACGTCGGGCGTCATCACGTCGGCCACCGTGAGCGTCCGTCCGCGCGCGTTGGCTTCGCTCGTCATCGCACACCACCTCCCGTCGACCCGCGCAGCAAGTTCGAGGCCAGCGCAACGCGACGCGTGCGCCCCTCGACGAGGAAAACCTTGCGCCGGCCGCCGGCATCCCCGCAATCGTTGCGCACGCCGACTCGCGCCGGAGGCCGCGCCTCCCGCGCCGGCGCCGGTGCGCCGCGACGCGTCACGCCGTCAGAACAGCCCGAACCCGGGCTGGATCGGATAGCCGCCGCCGGACACGATCGTCGTGAACCGGCGTTCGTCCGTGCCGGCGCGATGCGCCTCGCAGAACCACACCTCGCCGTTGGACGTGCGGCGCGCCTCGACGCACGCCGCGCACGGCTCCTCGCGCGCCTCCTCGTCGCGGTACGCAGCATAGTCGGGCGGTTGCACCAGCCACACCGAGCACGGCGCCATCCGCGCGATGCGCTCGGACACCGAACCGACCAGCCGCGATCGGCGACCGCCCCAGCCGTGCCGGCCGAGCACGATCAGGTGTGCCTCCGTCTCTGCCGCCACGTCGAGGATCTCCTCCCACGGCACGCCGGCGCGAACGTGCAACGTGACGTGGACGCCCTGGTCGGCGGCGAGGTCGGCCGTCGCCTCCTCGGCGCGCGCGCGCAGATGGGCCTCCATCTCGTCCATCCGCGCGTCCTGGTCGGACGTCTTGGCGAAGATCCCGCGCCCGATCGACACGACGCCGACGACGTGGACGACCGCCCGGTCGTGCCGGCGCGCGAGGTCGATCGCGTGCTGGAGCACGACGTCGGTCATGTCCGACCCGTCGACGGCGGCGACGATCACGTAGGGTGGCACGTTGGCTTCCAGTTGCTGCGACATCGACGACCTCCTGTCGAGCGCCACCACGCGCGGCGCCTGCTGACCTTGTGTGCACTGGTCGTGCCAGCGTCAACCGCGGCGCCGCCGCGCGGCGGTGCGCACCCCCGCTCGCGTCGTGCCAGCGTCCCCGCGGAGCGGCCGCCCGCTCGCGACCGGCGCGCTGCGGCCGAGGTGCCACCGCGGGCGCGGAGCCGGCGCCGGACACGCGACGGACTGCCCGAGCGGCGTCGCCGGCAGGTCGGCGCGCGCCGCCGGTGCAGGCGGCGCGCCGCCGCACGACCAGGACAGCACGATCGCCGCAGCCCAGCGCATGGCAGATGCTAACGCACCGCGCGCCGAACGGGTCGACCGCGGCCGCGCGCCGCTACACGAGCAGCGGGTCCGCCGCGATGTCGACGACGGCGGGACCGGTCGCCTCGATCGCGTCCGCGAGGGCGGCATCGAGTTCGCCCGCGCGCGACACCCGCGCAGCCCGCGCGCCGCAGTCCTCCGCGTAGCGGGCAAAGCTCGGATTGGTCAGCCCCGTCTCCCACACGGGCCAGTGGCCGGCGCGCTGCTCCTTCGAGATCTTGCCGAGTTCGCCGTTGTTGAGCAGCACCAGCGCGATGTCCATACCGTACTTGACGGCCGTATTGAGTTCGCCCATGTACTGGCCGAAGCCGCCGTCGCCCGCGACCGCGATCACCTTGCGCCCGGCAAACCGCGGGTCGCGCCCGCGCGTGGCCGCCCACGCCCCGAGCGCAGCGGGATACGCAAAGCCGATCGACCCCAGGTAGCCCGACAGCACGACGGACTGGCGCTCGCACTCGAAGTAGCGCCCGAACGAGTACGCGTTGTTGCCCACGTCGACGGCGACGATCGCGTCGGCCGGCGCCGTCCGCGTGAGGGCGGCGAACACCGCGGCCGAGCTCACGCCGGCGCCGCGCTCCTCCGCGAGCCGCGCGCTCTTCTCGCGGCGCCAGATGGCCCACCGCGCGGCGATCTCCGGCCGCTGATCGACGGTGTCGACCGCGCCGCCGATCGCGTCGCGCCACGCCGCGACCGTGGCCGCGACGTCGCCCCATACCGGCACGTCGACCGGATGAAACCGTCCCAGGCGCAACGGATCGCGATCCACCTGAATCGTCGGCTTCTTCGGCGTGATGCCGGTGTGGTTGCTGAAGCTCGCGCCGAGCACGACGAGCAGGTCGCTCTCGTTCATGAACCAGCTCGCCACCGGCGTGCCGCTGCGGCCCAGCACGCCGCAGCCGCACGGATGGCTGTCGGGAATCTGCCCCTTGGCCTTGAAGGTCGTCACGACCGGACACCGCAGCTGCTCGGCCAGCGCGATCACCTCCTGCATCGCGAACCGAGCGCCGTGGCCGGCGACGATCACCGGTCGCCGGGCCTTGCGCAGCAGCGCCACCGATGCGTCCACCGCGTCCGCCGGCGGCGCGATCGCGCGCGAGCCGATGCGCCCGGTCGGGCTGCCAGCCGGAGCATCCGGCCGCGGCACCACCTGCACGTCGTCGGGCAACACGAGGTGCGCGGGACCGCCGGCCACGATCGCGTGCTTGCAGGCGAGCGTGGCGAGCTCGGCGACGTCGCTGTCCGCCGCAGCCTGCGCGCGCCACACCGCGACCTGGCCGAACGCGTCGACCAGGTCGACCTCCTGAAACGCGCCGCGGCCGATGAGCGGCGTCGGCACCTGGCCGGTGAGCGCCACCACGGGTGCGCCGTCGACGCGGGCGTCCCACAACCCGGTGAGCAGGTTCGTCGCGCCGGGCCCCGCGATCGTGAGACAGGCGGCGGGTCGCCCCGTGAGCTTGCCGTACGCGGACGCGGCGAACGCCGCGGCGCCCTCGTGGCGGATGCCGTAGTAGCGCAGCTCGCCGGCCTCCTGGCGGCAGCGCAGCGCGTCCGCCATGCCCAGGTTGGAATGGCCGACCATGCCGAACGCGGTATCGACGCCCCACGCGACCAGGGTCTCGGCGATGACGTCCGCCGCGGTGCGCACGCGCTCGTCATCCTCCTCGACGCCGACGTAGACGCCGTCGTCGCGCACCTCGATCGGAAACGTGGGCACGCCGTCGTCGTAGCCGCCCGGGGGCTTGCCGGTGAGCGGATCGAAATCCCACCCGTGCCACGGACACCGCAGCATGCCGTTTTCGATCGCGCCCTCGCCGAGCGGCCCACCCTGGTGCGGGCACCGGTTGTCGAGCGCCGCCCACTGGCCGCGGTAGCGCACGAGACAGACCGTCTCGCGGCCACACGTCACGGACATCACTCGGCCGTCCGCGAGCGCGTCGCGTTCGGCCGCCTTGTACCAGACTCGCTTTTTCGCCATCGCTTGCGTCCTCGGTGGGGGGTGCCGGGCTATCGGATGCCGGCGCGCGCGGCCGCCGCCCGGCTCACGGCTGCACGCCCGCGTAGGGCACGCCGGCCAGGCAGTGCAAGTCGCGATTGCAGGTGACGAGGTCGGCCGGCGACAGGTCGGCCAGCCGCGCGTGCCCGCAGGCGCGCGCCAGCGCGCTCATCCACCTCGGCTCCGATCGTGAAGCCGGGGCGACCGTCGCCATGCGTCGCGCGCGCCGGTCGCATACGCGGCGCCACGCGCGTGCCGCGCGACCGTGCGGCCGATGGTCCCGGCCGCTGGCGTCCGCGGTGCATCACGCACTACCGACGCGACGCGCCGCCCCGAGGTTACACGCCGCGCCCGCCGGCATCGGGCCACGGCTGCGATCACGGCCGCGGTCCGTTCCGCGCCTGCGCTGCGGGCGCGTGTGTTCATGCGCACCTGCGCTGCGGGCGCACCCCGCATCGCGCAACCTCGCTGGCGCCCCCGCGTGCATCCGCCGCTAACGCGGTCGCGCGGTCGACCGCGCGCCCCCGAGCCACTGGCGCGCGCAGTCGACCGCCCGCCCCAGCAGGGTCTGTGCATCGGTGGGCGACTGCACGGTCGCGAGCACCGACGCGAGTTCGTTGGCCATCTGCCGCGCGCTCGGAAACCGCTCGCGCGGCGCGACGGCCAGCGCGCGGTGCACCACCTGCGCGAGCGCCACGGGGACGTCGGGGCGCACCTGCTCGATCGGGCGGACCTCGCCGCGACGGATCTTGGCGAACACGTCGACGTCGCGCTCGCCGTCGAACAGCGGCGCTCCGGCCAACCCCTCCCACAGCACCGAACCCGCGGAAAACAGGTCCGACAGGACCGTGGCGCTGCGCCCCATCGTGATCTCGGGCGCCAGATACGACAGCTTGCCCTTGACCGTGCCGGGCGCGGTCAAGCTGTGAATGCGGTCCATCGCGCGCGCGAGGCCGAAGTCACTGAGCTTCACGATGCCGTCGCGCCGCAACAGGATGTTTTGCGGCGAGACATCGCGATGGATGACGGGCGCCGGCTGGCCCGTCGGCCCGCGACGCTCGTGCGCGGCCGCCAGGCCGCGGAGCACGCCGACGCCGATCGCGGCGACGAGCGGCCACGGAATCGGATGACCCTGGGCGCGAAACGCGCGCACGAACGAGCCGAAATCGACGCCGTCGACCCACTCCATCACCAGGTAGTACGACTTCTCGTCATCCTGGCAGAAGTCGTAGACCTGCACGATGTTGGGGTGTTGGAGGTCGGAGCCGACGCGCGCCTCCTCGACGAACATGTCGATGTAATTTTTGATCGCGCGAAACTCGGCCTTCATCTTCTTGACGGCGACCTCGCGCGAAAACCCCGCCGCGCCGTACATGCGCGCGCGCCACACGGTCGCCATTCCGCCCTCCCCCGCCAGCTCGCGCAACTCGTACTTGCCCGCGATCACGCGGCCGACGTTGTGCTGCAGCGATAGGCGGTCGCCCGTCACGTCGCCTCCCGCCCGACGCGCAGCCGACACCGCGCACCGCCGACCGCCCGCCCGTCGCGTCCCCGTTGCGTCGTCATCGGCATCGCAAAGCGGGCGCCATCGTACCACCGCCGGCGCCGCCCCTCCCTCGCGGCGAGGTCTATAATGGCGCGGACGTGAAGGACACGGGGGACGCGGAATTCGGCGGGACCGACCGGTTCGCCGTGCGCCGGCGGATCGGCGCCGGCGGAATGGGCATCGTGTACGAGGCCCACGACCGCGAGCGAGACGCCCCGGTCGCGCTGAAGACCTTGCGGCGCATCAACGCGCAGGGGCTGTATCGGCTCAAGCAGGAGTTTCGCGCGCTGCGCGACCTGCAACACCCGAACCTCGTGTCGCTCGGGGAGTTGGTCGAAGACGGCGGCCACTGGTTCTTCACGATGGAACTGGTGCCCGGGCGCGACTTTCTGTCGTACGTCCGCCCGCGCGCGCTCGCGTCCGGTAGCCTGTGGGCCGCGCCGGTGCTGCCGAGCGCGCTGCGCGACACCGTGCGGGACACCGCCGATTTCGCCCGCCCGGCGTTCGACGAAGATCGCCTGCGCGACGCGCTCGGCCAGCTCGCCCGCGGCCTGCGCGCGCTGCACGGCGCCGGCAAGGTCCATCGCGACATCAAGCCGAACAACATCATCGTCACCGACCAGGGGCGCGTCGTGTTGCTCGACTTCGGCCTGGCGCTCGACACCACCGACGCGGACGACTCGACCGAGCAGGCCGTCGTCGGGACCGTCGCGTACATGGCGCCGGAGCAGGCGGCGTCCAAACCGGTCGGGCCGCCGGCCGATTGGTACAGCGTCGGCGTGCTGCTGTACGAGGCGCTCACCGGCGAGGTCCCGTTCGACGGCGCCGCGCTGTCGGTCATGATGGAGAAGCAGCGCACGCCGCCGCGGCCGCCGTCGGAGCTGGTGTCCGGCATCCCGCCCGACCTCGAGCGCCTGTGCCTCGATCTGCTCGCGTTCGATCCGGCCGCTCGACCGGACGGCGACGAGGTGCTCCGGCGCCTGGCGCTGCCCGTCGGCGACGACGCATCGCCGCCCGCGCGCGCGTCGTCGTCGCTCGCGTCGCCGCCGTTCGTCGGCCGCGCGCGCGAGCTGGACGCGTTGCGCGCCGCGTTCGAGCGCACGCGGGGGGGCGCGGGCGCGACCGTCATCGTCGCCGGCGAGTCGGGCGTCGGCAAGACCGCGCTCATCCACCACTTCACGAGATCGCTTACCTGGGAGGGCGAACCGGTCGTCGTGCTGCGGGGCCGCTGCTACGAGCGCGAGAGCGTACCGTTCAAGGGGCTCGACGGCGTGGTCGACGCCCTGTCTCGGTTCTTGCGCCGGCTGCCTCGGTCGGACGCCGCGGGCATGCTGCCGCGCCACGCGTCGCTGCTGCCGCAGATCTTCCCGGTGCTCGGCCGGGTCGAGTGCATCGCCGGCGCGCCCCGGCCGTTGCAGCCGATTCAGGACCCGCGCGAGCTGCGGAACCGCGCGTTTGGTGCGCTGCGCGAGCTGTTCTGCAAGCTCGCCGAGCGGTTCCCGATCGTCGTGGTCATCGACGACTTGCAGTGGACCGACGCCGACAGCTTGCTGCTGCTGGGCGACCTCGTCCGGCCGCCCGACGCGCCGCCGCTGCTGTTGATCGCGTCCGTGCGCAGCGAAGCCGCACACGTGGTCGACTCGATTCCCGGTCCGGTCATTCGCATCCACCTCGACCGCCTGCCGCCGGACGAAGCGCGCGCTCTCGCCGAACAGCTGCTCGCCCGGCGCAACCTCGACCGCCGCGACGCGATCGACGCCATCGCCGACGAGGCAAACGGCCACCCGCTGTTCATCGACGAGCTGGTCCGCCACGCCGCCGACTCGACCTCCGGGGACAGTTCGATCAGCCACCTGCGCCTCGACGAGGCGATCCTCGAACGCGTCGATCGCCTCGACGCGCGCAGCCGGCGCCTGCTCGACCTCGTCTGCCTGGCCGCCGCGCCGATCTCGCAAGCGGTGCTGGCGCAGGCGGCCGAAGTACCGGGGGCGGATGCGTCGCGCGATCTCGCCACCCTGCGCGTCGCCAACCTCGTGCGCGCCGCGCGCGCGTCCGACCGCTACGAGCCCTACCACGACCGCATTCGCGAGGCCGTGTCGTCGGTGATGGCCGATGACCGGCGGCGCGCGTACCACGCCCGACTGGCGCTGGCGCTCGAGGCGTCGGACGACCCGAGCCGTACGCCCGAGGTGCTCGTCTACCACCTCGAAGCGGCCGGGCGGGTCGCCGACGCCACCGCCCACGCCGAAGAGGCGGCCCGCCGCGCCAGCCACGGTCTCGCGTTCGAGCGGGCGGCCGAGCTGTACCGCACGGCCCTGCGCCTCGGCGACTACGACGCCGACAAGCGCCGCAAGCTGCTCATCGCGCTGGGCGAGGCGCTGGCCAACGCCGGCCGCGGGCCGGAGTCCGCCGAGGTGAACCTGCAGGCCGCCGAGGGCGCGGACCCGACGACGCGCCTCGAGTGCCAGCGCCGCGCCGCCGAGCAACTGCTGATCAGCGGCCACATCGAGCGCGGGCTCGACGCGCTCGAGCGCGTCCTCGCGGAGATCGGCGAGAAGCTGCCGAAGACCCCCGCGCGCGCCCTCGCGTCGGTGTTGTGGTCGCGCGCGCGCTTGCGCCTTCGCGGGCTCGACTTCACCGAACGGCACGAGTCGGAGATTGCGGCGCACGTGCTCACCCGCATCGACGTCTACAAGAGCGTCGCCCACGGCCTCGGCGTGGTCGACACGATCCGCGGCGTGGACTTCCAGCACCGCGGCCTGCTGCTCGCGCTGCAGACGGGCGAACCGTTTCGCGTCGGCCGCGCGCTGCTCGAGGGCGGCGCGTACCTCGCCGTCCAGGGGGGGCGCGCGGTCAAGCGCGGGCGCGAACTGGTCCACCGCGCCGCCGACATCGCCGAACGAACCGGCGACCCGTACCTGAAGGCGCTCACCGCCGGGGTCGACGGCGTCGCGAGCTACTACGAGGGACGACTCCGGCCTGCATACGAGCGGCTGCGCACCGCCGAGACCACGTTCGTCGAACAGACCCACGGCGCGACGTGGGAGCTGAACACGGTCCGCCTGTTTCGCATGTTCGTGTTGCGCCGCCTCGGCTGGTGGACCGAGATCGCCAAGTGTTTCGACGACTACGTCCGCGACGCCATGCGCCGCGGCGACAACCACATGGAGACGTCGCTGCGCTGGTCGTGCAACGACGTGTGGCTCGCCCGCGGCGACGTCGACCAGGCAAAAGCCGATCTCGAGTCGAAGACGTGGCTGCCGCCGGAAGGTCGGTTTCACCTACAACACTTCTACGCGCTGCGCGCCCGCGCCGAGATCGCGCTGTACACGGGCGAGGCGCGCGGATTTCGCGAGCGCATGGCGGACCAGTTCCGCGCCCTGCGCCGATCCATGCTGTTGCGCATCCACGACGTGCGCGCGGAGGTTCACTTCGCGCTGGCGCGCTGCGCGCTCGTCGACGGCGACCTGCGGACGGCCGCGAAGCTCGCGCGCACGTTGCGCGACGACGGCGTATCGTTTGCGGTCGCCTGGGGCATCCTGGTCGACGCGATGGTGCTCGCGGCGAGCGGCCAGTCGGCCAAAGCGCGCCGCCGCCTGCGCGAGGCGATCCTGTTTACCGAGGAAGTCAACATGCGGCTGTTCAACGCGGTGGCGCGCCGCCACCTCGGCCGGCTGATCGGCGGCGCCGAGGGCGATGCGCACGTCGCCGCGGCCGACCGCGTGTTCGCCGACGAGTCGATCGCCGAACCGGAGCGGTTCGCCGAAGTCTGCTGCCCGTTTGTGGCACAATCCGCGCGTGGCACTGCATGACGACGTCCGCTGGCTCGGCGCGGCGCTCGGCGACGCGATCCGGCGACTCGCGGGCGAGGACGTCTATCGCGCGGTGGAGGCGCTGCGCGTCGCGTGCCGCGCGCGCCGGCGTCACGAGCCCGATGCGCCGTCGCTCGACGCTCTGCGCGCCGAGGTGGACGCGATGCCGCTGTCGCTGGCGGCGCAGGTCGCTCGTGCGTTCGGCGTCTACTTCTTGTTGATCAACACCGCCGAACAGGTCGACCGCGCGCGCCGGCGCCGCGCACACCAGCGCCGCCATCACGCCGAGCCGCCGCAACCCGGTTCCGTGCATTGGGCGATCGAGGAGTTGGCTCGCCGGGGCAAGACGGCGGCGGACGTCGCCGACGCGCTCGCGCGCCTGGACGTTCGGCCGGTTCTCACCGCTCATCCGACCGAGGCGACGAGGCGCACGCTGCTCGGCCTACAGGCGCGCGTCGCGTCGCTGCTGCTCGATCGCGACGACGCGTCCGACGTCGAGCGCGCTTCGATCGAGCGCGACCTCGAAGCGGAGATCGAGCTATTGTGGCTCACGTCGGCGGTGCGCGCCGATCGGCCGCAGGTCGCCGACGAGATCGGCACCGTGTCCTGGTATCTCGAGGACCGGTTCTTCGCCGCCGCCGGCCGCGTGGTCGGTCGCGTCGAGGAAGCCTACGAGGCGGTGTTCGGGCGCCCGCTCGGCGACGTGCGGCCGCTGCGGTTCGGCAGTTGGGTCGGCGGCGACCGCGACGGCAATCCGTTCGTGACCCCGGAGGTCACGGTCGCCGCGTCGCGGCGCAACGCGTGGGCGCTGCTCGGCCGGTACGTCGACGCCGTCGACGACCTGATCGAACGGCTGTCGCTGTCGAGCCGCGTGGCCGGGCCGTTTTCCGAGTTGCGCGCGTCGCTCGTGCGCGACCGCGAGGACCTGCCCGACGTATGGGAGGCCAACCGACGCCGCGATCGAGACGAACCGATCCGACTGAAGCTGAGCTTCATGCGCGCGCGGCTCGAAGCGACCCGCGCCGCGATCGCGGCCCGCTATGCCGGGCGCGAGCCCGTCGACCTGGCAGCCACCTATCCCGATGCGGCGGCATTCGAGCGCGACATCCGCATCGTCGAGGCTGCGCTGGCCGAAGCCGGCGCCACCCGCTCCATCCGCGCACACATCCGCCCCTTGCTGCGCCGGCTGCGCATCTTCGGTTTTCACGGCTACCTGCTCGACGTTCGCGAGGACGCCGCCGTCCACACCGCCGCCGTCGATGCCATCGCGAGCGCGACCGGCACCGACCTGTCGACCACCGATGCGCTCACCGGCGAGCTGCTCAGCCGCCGCCCGTTGGTCGGCCCCAACGTGCCGCTCGACGCCGCGACGCGGCGCACGATCGACGTGTTTCGCGCGATCGACCGCATTCAGGACGAGGTCGACCCGGACGCCGCACAGACCTACATCGTGTCGATGACGCGCGGCGCCGACGACCTGCTGCGGGTCCTGTTGTTGGCGCGCGAGGTCGGCCTCGTGGACCTGGCCGGCGATCCGCCGCGATCGCACATCGACGTCGTGCCGCTGTTCGAGACGCGAGCCGATCTCGTCGCGGCCCCCGCGATCGTGCGCGCGCTGTTCGACAACCGGGCATACGCGCGCCAGCTCGCCGCGCGCGGCCGCCGCCAGGAGATCATGATCGGCTACTCCGACTCGGCCAAGGACGCGGGCATCCTCCCGGCGGCGTGGTCGCTGTACCGCGCGCAGACGGCGCTGGCCGACCTGTGCCGCGACGCCGGCGTCGCGTTGACCCTGTTTCACGGCCAGGGCGGCACGGTGGGTCGCGGCGGCGGTTCGCCCGTGTACCGGGCGCTGACCGCGCTGCCGCCCGCCACCGTCGACGGTCGCATCAAGATCACCGAGCAGGGCGAGGTCATCTCGCAGAAGTACGGCCTGCCGCCGATCGCGCGCCGCAGCCTCGAGGTCGTGATCACCGGCACCCTGATGACGTCGTTCGACGACTGGCGCACGCGCGTCGAGCCGGGCGAGGTGGACCGGTTCTTCGCGACCATGGAGCGACTAGCCGAACTCGCGCTGCCGGTGTTCCGCGCGCGGGTTCACGACGACCCGCTCCTGTTCGAGCTGTTCAACCGCTGCACGCCCGTCAAGGAGCTGGCGAACGTGCACTTCGGATCCCGCCCCGCATACCGGGAGCGCGGCGCGGGCACGATGAAGGGCATCCGCGCGATCCCGTGGGTGTTCGGCTGGACGCAAATCCGCCTGATGTTGCCCGGGTGGCTCGGCGTCGGCACCGCGCTCGCCGAGGTGGCGGCCGAACCGGGCGGCCTCGATCTGCTGCGGCGCATGGCGCGCACCTGGCCGTTTTTCGACGACCTGCTCGCGAAGATCGAGATGGTCTGCGCCAAGGCGGACCCGGACATCGCCAGGCTGTACGTCGCGGCGCTCGGCGGCGACCCGCGGTTCGACGCCCTGCTCGACGACCTCATCGCAGAGTACCGCCGCACGGTCGACGCGCTGCTCGCGATCCGGCAGACCGATCATCTGTTGTCGGATCAACCTCAGCTTCGCGTGGCACTCGCCCTGCGCGATCCCTACATCGACCCGCTGTCGCTGTTGCAGATATCGCTGCTGTCGCGCAAACGCGCCGCAGCCGCGGACTCCGCCGACCTCGCCATGATCGACCTCGCGCTCAGCTCGACCCTCAACGGCATCGCGCAGGGGCTCAAGAACACCGGATGAACGACACCGACAAACTGGCATTCGAGAAGATGGTCGCCGGCCTGTTGATGAACGCCGTCGCGCAGGAGCAGCGCCACGTCATGCGCTGCGCGGCCCGGCGCGGGATGGCGCTCGACGCCGAGGCCACGGTCGACTACGTCTACAGCGAGACGCTCGCCAACGTGATCAAGCGCTTCCCGGCCGAACTGGCCGGGCCCCTGCGCGCGATGCTCGACGGCGACGCGCTCAGGAGCGCGATGCGCGCCGACCTGCGCCGCCACGCCGACGCCGACTGGCTGCGATGACGGCGACGGCGACGGCGATCGCGGCCGCTGCCGGCGGCGAGCCGCCGCCGCCGCGACAACCGCACCCGGCCGGCGCCGGCAGGACCGTGACCGGGATCGACACCTCGGCCGTCTCCGGCGGCGCGCCGTCGTCGGTCACCGCGACGACGATGGCATCGGGTCCGTCGTAGTCGCCGTCGGCCGTGTACGTCACCGTGCCGTCGGCCGCCACCTCGGCGTCACCGTGCGCGGGAGGCGTGGCGATCGCGAACGTGTGCGAGTCGCCGGGATCGGCGTCGTTCGGCTCCACCACGGTGTCGGCCGTCTCGCCCGCGACGACCTCGATCGCGACGGCCGTCGGCGCCGGCGGGAAATTGCACACCGGCTCCGGCAAGTCGACCCCCGCGGTCTGCTCGATCCACTCGACCACCGCGTCGGCGCGCACGTAGATGCCGCCCTGACCGCACGGCTGGTCGCCGATCGGCAGCCCGCGCGACGTCACGCCGACGAGGAAGTCCCCGCGCGGGGTCAGCAGGTACAGCGGCCCGCCCGAGTCGCCGTTGCACGAGTCGACGCCGTCGCCGCCCGCGACCAGCTCGCCG
Organism: Deltaproteobacteria bacterium; assembly: GCA_003696105.1. Taxonomy (NCBI): domain Bacteria; kingdom Pseudomonadati; phylum Myxococcota; class Myxococcia; species Deltaproteobacteria bacterium. The sequence continues at coordinate 29,287 of RFGE01000297.1, forward strand.
CCCGGGCTCACGGCGCCGTTGCACCCGTCGGTGTCCGAGCAGTCCGCGTCGGAGATCGTCGCGGTCGCCTCCTGCAGCAGCGGCGTGAATCCGCTGGCATCCGGCGTCGTCGCGCCAAACCCGACGATCGCGACCTGCGACCCGTCCGCGATGAACTGGTCGCGCGCGCAGCCGTGCGCGATGACGCGCGGCTCGACCGAGGCGTCCGACGCGAGCACGAGCACGCCGACGTCGTAGGTGCGGTACGACTCCGGGTACGCGGTTTCGTCGACGACCTCGATGCGCTCCCCGCCGCTGCGCAAATCGTTGGACCCGACCATCACCGACGTCACGCCACCGATGCAGTGGCCCGCGGTGAGCACGACGTTGGGCGCCACCAGCGTGCCGCTGCACCCGGCCTGGTTGCCGAAGTACACGGCGGCCGCGTCGGGCCACTTGCCGGCGGGCGCGTCGGTGCCGCCCACGACCTGCGCGCTCGCCGCCGCGGGAAACACGAGGCACGCGGCCGCGATCCATGCTTGTCGAGCCATGCGGCCATGTTCCCACAACCCGGACCGCGCGGCGCGTCCCGATCGATCCGACGGTGCGGCGCATCGCACGGCCGGCCCGGCAAGCCTGCGACACGGCGGCGGTGCGCGTCGGCCGGCCGGCCGACGCCCGCGATTGACACATTCTAACGTGGCGCCAGTTGGAACCCGCACGCCCCGGCCGGCGCGTCCAACCCCAGGCCTCCGCCGCGCATCCCTGCAATCTCGCGCCGGCGCTCCGCGGCCCACGACTTGCACGGACACACGGTATGCGTCCACGTCTGATCGATGTCGCCGTGGCCGCCGGGTTTGACTCCGAGTTCGCCGCCGACGCCGCCGCGGGTCCGGGCGAAGACACCGACGTCGACGCGTTCGGCGACGACACCCGCGTCGATGTCGCGTGTGCGGCGAACGTCCCGCACTCGACGCCGAGCGACGACACCCGCGTCGATGTCGCATGTGCGGCGAACGTCCCGCACTCGACGCCGAGCGACGACTGCGAGCGCATCGAACTGCGCGCCGCCGTGCGCGCCCTCCGCGAGCGCCTCGACGAACGCGCGCGCGAGGTCCACGTCGCCGCCGAGCGAATCTGCGAACTCGAACAGCAGGTCGACGCCTCCGAAGCGCGGGCGCGCGCGCTGGAGGCTCGCGTCGCCGGCGCCGAGCAACGCGCCGCGGCGCTGCGCGACGACCTCGCCGCGGCCCGCGCGACGATCGAATCGCTGCGCGACCACGCGCGAGCCATCGCCGCTTTGCACGAGCGGCAGCTCCGCGAGCAAGAGGCGCGCGCCGCAGGGGCGGTCGCCGCCCTGTTCGTGCTGTTTTCGCACACCCTTCGGTGACGGCACGCCCGCGCCGCCGTCACCGACAGCCGCGGTCGGCGGCGGGGCACTTGAACCGCACGTGCAGGTGATCGGCGTGCGCGGGCACGTGGCGGATCAGACCCCGCGGCGCGCCGCGCCCGTCCGGGTACTGAAACAGCCGCCGCACCTCGTCCCGCGGCACGCCGTGCGCCAGCGCCCACCGATACAGCGCGCGCTGCAAGCGATAGTCGAGGAACATCCGCTCCACGCCGCCGTCGTCGTCGGCCGTCGCGGCGAGCGCCGAAATCAGCGCCCACGTCGCCGCCAGGTCGAGCGTGCGCGGGCTCGCCGGTACGAACTCGTTCGGATAGCGGCGAGGCTTGCGCACGTAGTACAGCCCGAGATCGACGTCGCGCCCGGACTGATGCGAGCGATGACCGGAGATGCGGCCGCCGCGACGGGCGGACAGGTCGCCGATCGCCAGCGCGTGCGCGCGGGGATGGCGGCGGCGCACAGCGGCGACCGCGCGCCGGACGTGGGCGACCACGTGTGCCGCGGCGTACGCCCGCTCCGGGCGGCGGATGACGTACCCGGGCCCCGCCACGAGGCGCGCGGCGTTGCGCAGCCGGCCGGCATGGGGACGGCCGACGCTCTGGCCGAGCGCCGGCGGGATCGGGGCGCGGTCGCCGAGCGGCACGACGAGTGCCTGGCCCGGCCGGATCAGCGACCCGGCCAGCGCGTTGTCCGAGCGGATCGCTTCCACCGTGGTGTCGTAGCGGCGCGCGATCGCGTACAGGGTGTCTCCGGCCGCGACCCGGTGGACCACCGACCCGGCCGCCGCCGCCCTCCGGCGCGCCGGACCGGCGGCGCCGAAAGGCGTGCCCCGCGTACTCGTCGATCGCGCGGCAGGCGCGGGCGCGCGCGACGCGGAAACCGAGCCGCGGCAGGCGGGCACGCGCACGCGATCGCCCGGCAGGATCCGGCTGCCGGCCGCGCCGCGGGCGCGAAGGATCTCGCGCGGATCGCAGCCGTACCGGCGCGCGATCGCCCACAGCGAGTCGCCGGGCGCGACGACGTGAACGACGCCGCCGGCCGTCCCCGTATCCCCCGACCGCGGCGCGCCGGCGGGCACGGCCCCGCGGGTCGCCGCGGCGGCCGCGCGGGCGTCGCCGCCGTCCGCATCGCTCGCGGTGTTGGCTCGCGCGACGCCACCGGCCATCCACGCCAGGGCCACGACGGCCCACGTCCCCCGTGCCGATCGCATCGCCCGCCACGATACCCGGCCGGCCGGCGATCGCCAAAAAAGTTGCACGTGCTCCCGTTTTGCGCGCGACGGCCCGCGCGTTTTCCCGGCATTTGTCGGGACATCCGGAGGCAGTGCCACAAGCCGGAGCGCGGCCGTCGTCGTCGCCGCCGAAGCGCGCGCCAGCACCGCCATCCGCATCCCGCTCGCAATGGGGGATTCCCCTGATAGAATCGCGAGCCAGCGGGGTAGCCGTGTTGCGTTGGAGGACGAGACCTCGCCGCGAGGGCGAGACCTACGTGGTGCTCGAAGGCGACCTCACCGAGCGCGAGTCGCTGCGCGACCTGCACGTCGACACGCCGCGCGTCGTGCTGAACCTCGCGCGCGTCCGCTACATCAATTCGGAAGGCAGTCGCCGCCTCCTCCAGTTTCTCGACGAGCTGCCCGCCACGGACGTCGTCGCGGAGCTGGCGCCGCCCGCGGTCGTCGACCTGCTCAACCTCGTGCCGGCGCTCGCGAGCAAGCTGTCGGTCACCTCCGTGATCGTCCCGGTCGAGTGTCCGAACTGCCTGACCGAGGGCGACGTGCGCGCGCGCGTCACGCCCGGCCGCGTTCCCGAGGTCGACCTGCCGACCTGCGACGAATGCGGCGCGCGGATGGAGATGGCCGTGCTCCCGGACCGCTACTTCGCGTTCCTGACCGCGTGACCTGCGCGCGGCCGTACGGCGCCCCCGACCGCAGCGGCGCCGCAGACTGGGTTTACTTCTTGCGCCGACGCGCCCTGCTCGCCGCCACACCCGCGTCGCCGGCACCGTCGTCGCGGGCCCCGCGCGGCGCCTTGCCCAGCCACGGCAGCCAGTGCAGCAACCCTCGCCGCTGCGGCTGCCCCGGCTTGGCCCCCTCCACCGGCGTGAGCTGCGCGGACTCCACATCCTGAATCGGCGTCTCGTCGGCCGGATCGTGCGTGCGCCGCCCGATCGCGAGGTTGGCGCGCGCCTCGACCACTTCGCGACCGAGTTGCACGTGGAGGTCGCGGCGCGCTCGGTGCTCCTTGAGCACCAGCGCGAGCTGGCGCGCCATCTCCCGCACCGACGGGTAGCGGTCGGCCTCGTTCGCCGACAGGGCGCGCATCACCACCGCGACCAGCCCCTTCGGCACGTCAGGCCGCAGCGGCCGCAGGGGCTGGATCTGCGCCTCGCGCATCTTCTTGTAGACCTCGAAATCGGTGGCGCCGTCGAACAGCCGGCGGCCGACGAGCGCCTCCCACAGCACCGTGCCCGCCGCGAACTGATCCGTCGCGGGGGTGGGCCGCGCGCCGGCGACCACGCCGGGCGACAGGTAGGAAATCTTGCCCTTGACCACGCCCGGCTCGGTGAGATCCTTGCCGCGGTCCCGCGCCAGCGACAGGCCGAAGTCGATCAGCTTGACGCGGCCGAACACGTCGAGCAGCACGTTGTGCGGCGACACGTCGCGATGGACGATCGGCGCCCGCTTGCCGTCGTCGGTGACGCGCTCGTGCGCGGCCGCCAATCCGCGAAGCATGCCGATGCCGACGGCGGTGACCAACTCCCATCGCGCCTTCGTCCCGCGCTCGGCGCAATACTTGATGTAACTGCCGAGGTCGATGCCCTCGACCCACTCCATCACGATGTAATAGTTGCCGCCGTCTTCGACACAGTCGTAGACCTGCGGAATGTTCGCGTCGTTGAGCGCCGCACCGACGCGCGCCTCCTCGAAGAACATGTCGACGTAAGCGGGCTGCTCGCACAGATGCGGGTGCATCTGTTTGACCGCCACGGTGCGCTGGAAGCCTCCAGCCCCCGAGACGGTCGCGCGCCAGACGGTGGCCATGCCGCCCCTGCCGGCCGGCTCGACCAGTTCGTACTTGCCGCCGATCACCCTGCCGGCGGCGACCGCTTCGCTCCCGCGCGCCAAGGCCCAGGCTTATAGCACAGCGCCGATCGTGGTCGTGCGGCGACAGTGTGGTCGAAGCGCCACGCGGGGTGTCGGGCAAGGCTGCGACGGCGCGCCCCGGTCGTGGCCCCGCGATTGCTTGGGAGACGGCCATGCGCGCACTGATGTGCCTGGTGGCGGCGACCGCCGGCTGCGCCGGCTACACCGCCGGATCGTTTCGCGGATCGGCCGGACCGATGGAAGGCCAGCGGCGTACGGTCGGGTGCCTCGACGTGGCCGTGGCGCACGCGTTCGACCCGGCAGCGGTCGGCCCCGTCGCCCGCATCGCGATCGCCAACCGCTGCGACCGCGCCGTACGGGTAGACCTCGGCGCGATCCGCGCGGTGGGGCGCGGCCCCGGCAACCGTGCGGTGATGCTCGTGCCATACGATCCGCGCGGCGAAATCCGCCCCGCGGCGATCGAGGCGCGAACCACCGCAGTCGAGTGGATCGAGTACCAGCCGCCCGGCGGCCGGCCGGATCTGTTCACGCAGTGGTGCCTGGACCTGGCCGCGATCGACGCCGCGCGGCCCAGCGATCGGCCGGTGCGGGTGTGCTTCGCGCACGGGGGTGCGGCGTGAAGGCGGGCGCGACGGCCACCGTCGCCGCGGCGGTCGCGACCGTCGCCGCTGCCGTCGTGGCGGCGCCCGGCGGCGCGGTCGCGGGGCCGTGCGGCGGCTCGTCGGGCGGCGGCTCGTCGGGCGGCGGCTCGTCGGGCGGCGGCTCGTCGGGCGGCGGCTCGTCGGGCGGCGGCGACCAGAGCGCACCGCCGCCGTGCGTCGACGCGAGCAGCGTCGTGGGGCGCCGGACCTGCACTCCGTTCGCGGCGTGGGACGTGTCGCGCGTACCGCGCCTGGCCGTTGCCGTCGGAACCTCTGTGCGCGCGCTGGCGCCGGGCACGTTCAGCGGTGCGGCCGAACACGACCGCGCCCTTCCGTACACCGCGCGCCTCGCGCCCGACGCCGGCCGCGCCGCCGGCGGCGCCGTCGACCTTCGCGTCACGGGTCGCGTCGGCGACCGCGCCTTCGCGGGAGTAGAATCGAGCATCGGCGGAGTCGGCGTGCGGTCGCCGCGGATCGCCGCGGCGCCGTCCCAGCAGCTCGACCCGGCCGACACGGCGCTATTCGTGCAGGCCGGAGCGATTGTAGGAGCAACGATCGGTGTCGGCCCGGTGGACGTCAGCGCCGAGGCGCTCGTCGGCGCCCGCTGGCTCGGCCTGTCGATGACGAGCCGCTACGGCGCCTGCGTCACGACATCCACCGCGTGGGCGCGCGCTCCGGTGGTGGAAACCCGCGCAGTAGTGGCGGCCTGGCTGCGCCCGTGGACGCGCGCCGGCGTGTGGATCGGCACCGACGTGTTGGCCGACGGCGCGATCGCGGCCGGCGTCACCTTGTCCGGCCACCTGCGCGCGTTCGACGCCAGTCGGTGACGCGAGCGCGGCCGGCGCGCCCCGCGCGCGCGCGGCCCGCCTCCACCGCGCCGGCGCCACGGCCCGACGGCTTCGACTACTTCCAGGTCAGGTCGAACGTCGCCGCGCCGCGTGCCCCGACGGTGACCGTGCCGGTCTTGCTGCCGAGCGTCTCGTGCCAGACCTTCACCTTGTAGGTTCCCGGCGGGACGCCGTCGATATGAAACGACCCGTCCTCGCCGGTGACGGCGTGATACGGGTGGTCGAACACGACCACGTACGCGGACATCCACGTGTGGCCCGCGTCGCACTTGACGCGGACGACGCCGACCTCGTCGAGCGGGCGCTGAAATCGCATGCCCTTGGTCGGTTGCGCGACGTTGAACATCGTCTCCTCGCCGTGAAACGCATGGACGTTGTGCAGCACCGCGTCGCTGTTGGTGACCACCAGCGTCGCGCCGACCGCCGCCGTCTGCACGTGCGGCCGGTACACGCAGCCCTGCTGGTCCACCGTCACCGTCGCCGGCTTCGCGGCCCCCTTGGCGCCCTCGATCGACACGACCGCGTTGGCGAGTCCGCCCGCGGCGCCGACTCGGAGCGACTCGTCGTAGATCGGCTGCTTGCCGCACACGTGGGCGTCCTGGCGCACGGCCACCTTGGCGGGCGCGGGCGCGGTGCCGGCGTAGCGAATCGTGCCCCGAACGGTGCCGGCGTGCGCGGCGCCCGCACCGGCGGCGACCAGCGCGGCGGCGGCAATCGACAGGTACGGCTGCGACATGCGGGTACTCCTCGGCGTTGGACGCCCTCGATTCGAGCCGATTCAGCGCCGGGGCGCAACCGCCGGCGGACGGAAGCCGCGCGGACCGCCGGCGCGACGGCCAGCCGCGGTCCTGCAGGGTACTCGGGCGACCGGCGGCGGGGACCGAGCCCCCGGTCGCATGCATGCGATCGCTTTGTCTTCGATACCTTGCGGTCGAAACGCCTTGTGCACGGGGCTTGCAGTAGGGGCACGCATGGACATCGCCGCCGCCGGATCGACCGACGCCGAGGGGCCGGAGCGCATCGGCCGCTACGAGGTCATCCGGCGGATGGCCGTCGGCGGAATGGCCGAGATCTTTCTGGCCCGCGCGACCGGCATCGAAGGCTTCGAAAAGCGCGTCGTCGTCAAGCGCATCCTGCCCCACCTGGCCGACAGCCCCGAGTTCGTGTCGATGTTCCTCGACGAGGCGCGGCTGGCCGCGACTCTCCACCACGCGAACATCGCCCAGGTCTACGACATCGGCATCGACGGCGACAGCTACTTCTTCGCGATGGAGTACATCGAGGGCAAGGACGTGCGCCACGTTCGCAAGCGACTGCGCCGGCGGGGCGAGTCGCTGCCGCTGCCGCACGCGCTGCACATCGCACTCGGCGTGGCCGCCGGGCTGCACGCGGCGCACGAGCGGCGCGGCCACGACGGCCGGCCGTTGCACATCGTTCATCGCGACGTGTCGCCGTCCAACGTGCTGGTCACGTTCGACGGCGGCGTCAAGCTGATCGACTTCGGCATTGCCAAGGCGGCGCAGCGCACGACCCACACGCGCACCGGCGTGCTCAAGGGCAAGTCGGCGTACATGTCGCCCGAGCAATGGCTCGGCGAGCCGGTCGACCGGCGCAGCGACGTGTTCGCGCTCGGAATTTTGCTGTACGAGCTCACGGTCGGCCACCGCCTGTTCAAGAAGGGCGCGGAATACGAGGTGATGCGCGCGTTCGTCAAGGGCCGGTCGCCGCTGGCGCACGCGTTTCCGGACGGCTATCCGGCCCAGCTGGAGCGGATCGTGCGACGCGCGCTCGCGCGGTTTCCCGAGGAGCGCTATCCGACCGCGGCGGCGATGCACGCCGACCTCGAGCGGTTTGCCTACGACGAGCGATTGCACGTATCGCCGTTCGCGCTGGGCGAGTTCCTCCAGCGGCTGTTTCCCGACGAGGGACCCATGGCCGACGGCGCGCGTCCTCAGTCGGTGCTCGCGCCCGACAGCGGCCCGGTCATCCAGCGGCGGCGCCCGATCTCGCCGGCACCCGAGCCGCGCGCGCATACGCTGCGCGGCACCGGCGAAGTGAGCTCCGCCGAGCTGACCTGCGGCGAGTTCGAGATCGTCGAGGGGACCGAGTTCCGCGCGCTGTCGCCGTTCGACATGTCGGCCGACGATGTGGCGCTCGGGCCCGTCCATGTCGCCGACGGCGGCGACTGGTCGGCCCTCGAGCAACCGGCCGGCGAGATCACGACGCCCGCGCGTCCCGGGTCCGAGTCGTCGACGATGGCGACGCTGCCGCGCACGCGCGTCGACGTGCCGGCGACGCGGGTCGGACCGCAGCCCGAGCCAGACGGCGTGCCGGCGACGCGGGTCGGACCGCGGCCCGAGACTCACGACGTGCCTGCGCCTCGCGTGCTCGCCGCCCGGCCGCCGAGTCGAGCGCGACGCGTTGCGGTCGCCCTGGTCGCGGCGGCCGCAATCGCCGGCGGGTGGTGGACGCTCGACCAGGTCGCGCGACGGCGCGCGGCGGCCCCGGTGGCCCGGCCGGACGCGACCGCGCCGGCGGGCGACGCGACGGCGCGCACCGGTGCGCCGGAGCCACCGGCGGCCGCGTTCGCCGCGCGCCCGAGGCGATCCGCCCTGCCGGCACCGGGTGCGACGGCGCCCGCCGAGCAAGCCGCAGCCGGCGGCGCGGCCGAGGGCCACGCCACCGCCCGCGCGGCCGAGGTCCACGCGACCGCGACGCGCAGCCGGCGCCCCCGCCCCCATCGCCGGCGCGCCGCGGTCCCCCGCAAGCGGACTGGAACCGCGCCTGCCTCCGTCCCCGCGGTCGCCGATGTACCCAACCGCGACCGCGCCGCAGCGGAAGCGACGTCACCGGCAGCCAGACTCGCCGGCGTGCGCGCAGCGAGCGCCCGCGCGGCCGAAGCGACCGCCG
>RFGE01000298.1 GCA_003696105.1 Deltaproteobacteria bacterium
ATTGTACGCCGCGGCGCGCCGCAGCGGCGCTCAGCGAGTAACCTGGCGAGTGATATTAACAAATAAAATACAGTATATTATGTTGATTGATTTCTGATATGGTGAGTGATATTTTCCCTTCGTGACCGGCGCCGCCACGCCGCGCAAGCCGCACGCCGACCGCGTCGCCGACATCTTGTCGGCGGCGCGCGCCGTGTTTTCCGAGCGCGGCTACGACGGCGCGTCGATGGCGGAGATCGCCGCGCGCGCCGGCATCGTCGAGGCGACCATCTACAAGCACTTCACGGGCAAGCGGGCGCTGCTGTTCGAGGTCATCCGCGCCGTGTACGAGCCGCTCATCGCCCGGCTCGAGGCGGAGGGCGACGGCATCGCCGGCGCGCGCAACCAGCTGCGCTATCTCGTGTGGGCGCAACTCGTCGAGCTGTCGCGCGACGAGGCGCTGTCGCGCGTGGTCGTCCGCGAGCTGCGGCCGCGCGACGGCGACGCGCACCGCGAGCCGCTCGTCGCGCTGCAGCGGCGCGTCGCGCGCCTGATCGCGCGCATCGTCGACGGCGGCGTGTGCCGGGGCGAGCTGCGGCCCGACGTGCCTCGGCGCATGGTCCGCGACGTCGTGCTCGGCGCCGTCGAGCACCTCGTGTGGCAGGCGATCGCCGGCCCGGAGCCGGTCGATCCCGAGGCGGCCGCCGACGAGCTGGTCGACCTGTTGGTTCGCGGGGCGGGGCGTCCGGCCGACGCGGAGCCGGCCGAGCGCATCGAGCGCGCGGTCGCTCGGCTCGAGGCGGTCGTCGCGGCGCTGGCGAACCGACCCGCCGGCGCCCGTTCGGATGGCGACGGCGCGGCATGCGACGCGAACGCCGGCGCCCGCTCCGATGGCGACCGGGCCGCACGCGACCGGCGCGACCCCACCGACCCGCAACGCCCGACCCGAGACGACCGACGATGACTCGCATTCCCGTTCGAACCCGCTCCGAGCTGCCGTCCGAGGCGCAGCCGTATCCGGTGCTGCCGACGCGAATCGACCCGCGGTCGGACACGTTCCGCCGCAACGACGCCGCCAACCGCGAGGCGCTCGAGGCGGTCCGCGCCGCGCTCGCGCAGGCGCGCGCCGGCGGCGGCGACAAGTACGTCCGGCGGTTTCGCGAGGCCGGCAAGCTGCTGCCGCGCGAGCGCGTCGAGCTGCTGGTCGACCGCGACGCGCACTTCCTCGAGCTGTGCCCGCTCGCGGGCCACGGCGTGCCGGGCCACACGGCCGGCGCGAGCTTGATTGCCGGCATCGGCGTGGTGTCCGGCGTCGAGTGCCTGATCACCGCGAGCGACGCGACGGTCAAGGGCGGCGCGGTCAACGAACTTGGCGTCCAGAAGTCGGCGCGCATGGCCGACATCGCCGAGCAGAACCGGCTGCCGAGCATCAGCCTGATCGAGTCGGCCGGCGCCGATCTGCCCAACCAGGCCAAGATCTTCGTGCCCGGCGGCCGCGGGTTTCGCGACCTCACCCGCCGGTCGCGCGAGCGCATCCCCACCGTCTGCCTGGTGTTCGGCAGCTCGACCGCCGGCGGCGCGTACATCCCGGGGATGAGCGACTACGTGGTGATGGTCAAGCGGCAGGCGCAGGTGTACCTCGCCGGGCCGGCGCTGGTGAAGATGGCGACCGGCGAGGAGTCGGACCACGAGGAACTCGGCGGCGCGGAGATGCACAGCCGCGTGTCGGGCGTGTCCGACTACCTGGCGGAGGACGAACTCGACGCCATCCGCCTCGGCCGCGAGATCGTCGCTCACCTGAACTGGCGCAAGCGCGGGCCGGCGCCGCACCGGCCGGTCGAGCCGCCGCGCTACGACCCGGAAGAGCTGCTCGGCATCGCCTCGGCCGACGTGAAGGAGCCGTTCGACGCGCGCGAGGTCATCGCGCGCATCGTCGACGGCTCGCGCATGTCGGAGTTCAAACCGCTGTACGGCGCCACGCTGGTGTGCGGCTGGGCGCACATTCACGGCTATCCGGTCGGCATCCTCGCGAACAACGGCATCTTGTTGTCGGAATCGGCCAACAAGGGGGCGCAGTTCATTCAGCTGTGCAACCAGATCGACGTGCCGCTGTTGTTCCTGCAGAACATCACCGGCTTCATGGTCGGCCGCAAGTACGAGCAGGAGGGCATCATCAAAAACGGCGCCAAGTTGATCAACGCGGTGTCCAACAGCACCGTACCGGCGATCACGGTGATGATCGGCGCGAGCTACGGCGCCGGCAACTACGGGATGTGCGGCCGGGCGTATCAGCCGCGGTTCTTGTTCACGTGGCCGAACCATCGCATCGCCGTCATGGGCGGCAAGCAGCTCGGCGGCGTGCTGGAGATCATTCAGCGCCAGGCGGCGGAAAAGAAGGGCGTCGAAGTGGACGAGCAGCGGATCGCGGTGGGCAAGGCGATGATCGAGGCGCAGATCGACAAGGAGTCGCACGCGCTGTTTGCGACGGCGCGGTTGTGGGACGACGGCATCATCGATCCGCGCGACACGCGCGACGTGCTCGGCATCGCGCTGTCGGCGGCGCACTCGGCGCCGGTCCGCGGCACGATGGCCTACGGCGTGTTCCGCCACTGACCCGGCGCCGAGCTGCGCAACCGGCGTGTGACGCAACCACGGGACACGAGGATGACGCGCATCGACACGATTCTGATCGCCAACCGCGGAGAGATCGCGCGCCGGATCGCGCGGACGTGCCGCGACATGGGCATCGCGGTGGCCGCGGTGTACTCCGACGCGGACGAAGCGGCGCCGTTCGTCCGCGAAGCCGACGTCGCGGTCCGCATCGGCCCACCGCCGGCGGCCGAGTCGTACCTGCGGATCGACCGCATCGTGGACGCGGCGCGCCGGGTCGGGGCGGACGCGGTGCACCCGGGGTACGGTTTCCTCGCCGAGAATGCCGCGCTGGCGCGGGCGTGTGCCGGCGCCGGGATCGCGGTCATCGGACCGCGACCGGAGGTGATCGAACGCCTCGGCTCGAAGCGCGAGGCGCGCCGCGTGGCGGTCGCCGCGGGCGTGCCGATCGTGCCCGGCGACGACGGCGACGACGGCGACGACGCCGCGCTCGCGCAGCGCGCGCGCGCCGTCGGCCTGCCGGTGCTGCTCAAGCCGTCGGCGGGCGGCGGCGGCAAGGGCATGCGCGTGGTGACCCGCGCGGTGGACCTGGCGGACGCGATCGCGGCGGCGCGGCGGGAGGCGCGCGGCGCGTTCGGCGACGACACCTTGATCGTCGAGCGCTACGTCGACCGCCCGCGCCACGTCGAGGTCCAGATCCTCGGCGACGAGCACGGCAACGTGGTCCATCTCGGCGAGCGCGAGTGTTCGATCCAGCGCCGCCACCAGAAGATCGTCGAGGAGGCGCCGTCGCCGGCGGTGTCGCCCGCGCTGCGAGCCCGCATGGGCGACGCCGCGCTCGCGCTGGCGCGCGCGGTCGGCTACACGAACGCCGGCACGGTCGAGTTCTTGCTCGCGCCGGACGGCAGCTTCTACTTCCTCGAGGTCAACACGCGGTTGCAAGTGGAACATCCGGTCACGGAGTGCGTCACCGGGATCGACCTCGTGCGCGAGCAAATCCGCATCGCGCGCGGCGAGCCGCTCGGTTTCGACCAGGCGGACGTGGCGATCGCGGGCGCGGCGATCGAGTGCCGCCTGTACGCCGAGGATCCGGACGCGGGGTTTTTGCCGGCCAGCGGCCGCATCGTCCACTGGCGGGCACCGGCCGGCGCCGGCGTCCGCGTCGACAGCGGCGTCGACGACACGTCCCGGGCGGGGCCGGCGGACGTGTCGATTCACTACGACCCGATGTTGGCGAAGGTGATCGCGCACGCCGAGACGCGGCGCGAGGCGGCGGCGCGGCTGGCGATGGCGCTGCGCCGGTTCGAGGTGTGCGGCATTCCGACGAACCGCGAGTTGCTGCTGCGGGTGGTCGACCACCCCGCGTTCGTCGACGGTGCGTTGCACACGCATTTCGTCGACGAGCACGCGGCGGATCTGGCCGAGCCCGCGGCGGCGGACGAAGACCGCTGGTCCGCGGCAGTCGCCGCGTGTCTGGCCGACGTCGAGCGCCGCCGCGCCGCGCGCCACCTGCTGCCGGCCCTCGAACCGGGCTTTCGCAACAATCCCGGCGATCCGCAGCGCGTGGTCTACGATGCGCGCGGGGGCGCGGTCACCGTCGCCTATCGCAACCTGGGCCGGCGCCGGTTCGCCGTGGGCCGCGACGCGGCGGACGGGGCGGTGCGGGTGGCGGCGTTCGCCGAGGATCCGGTCGCGGCGGGCGCGGCCGCGCCGCTGTCGATCGCGATCGAAGACGCCGGCGGCGTGCGCCGCACGTGGCGCGTGATCGCCGACGGCGCGCGCCGGTACGTGCTCGGCGGCGGCCGCGCGATCGAGCTGGTCGAGCGGCCGCGGTTTCCCGACGCGGCCGAAGCGGTGCCCGACGGAGCGCTCGTCGCACCGATGCCGGGCGCGATCGTCGAGGTGCGCGTGCGCGAGGGCGATCGCGTGGCCGCCGGCGACACGCTCGTCGTGCTCGAGGCGATGAAGATGGAGCACCGCGTCGTCGCCGCCGAGGCGGGCGTCGTCGCGCGCGTGCTGGTCGCGGAGGGCGAGCAGGTGGACGCCGACACGTTGCTCGTCGTGGTCGAACCGGCGGATTAGCGCCGCGCCGCGCGCACGGCGGCTTCGAGCAGCGCCCGCCGCGGCGCGTACGCGAGCAAGACCGCGATCGACACCGCGGCGAACGGCAGCATTGGCCGGACGTCGCGCAGCAGGATCCCGAGGACGAACCCGTAGATCGCGACGGACTCGGCGAGCGCCCAGGTCACGATCGACGCGGCGAACACCTTGCCGAGCGCGCGCCGGGCCGGCTCCGGCAACGGGTCGTCGTCGGCGATGCGGTCGGCCAGCTGCGCGGGCGGCTCGCGCGCGGGCATCATCTTGCGGCGCAGCACCACTAGGGCGACGAGCGAGCCGACCGCGGCGGCGGCGAAGGCGTATGGCAGCACGCCGATGGCGGCGGCGCCGGCCTGCGGGTCGGCGGGCCGGCGGACGAGGACGGCCACGACGACCACGTAGATGCCGACGCCGGCGGTGAGCGCCGCGTGCACCAGGCGCATCGTGCGCGTCGCGGCGCCGAGCGTGGCCGGCAGAGACGACTGCACCGCCATGCGGCGATTGTACCCGAGCCGGCGCGCGCGGAGCCAGCCGGGCGTCAGCGCGGCCGGCCGGGGGGGTAGACGTAGCGGCGCGCGAGCAGCACCGCCGCCATCTGGTGCTGCGTGACGTCGATCCGCAGCACCGGCTCGCGCGCGTGGTTCTGCACGCCGCCGAGCGCGCGCGGGTCGTCGGGCGGCGGACCGATGCAACGGCTCGGGATCGGCCCGCCGACTTGCCACGCCGTGAGCTTCGACAGGCCGTAGCCGATCACCCGCCCGATCTTGCGCTGAGCGTCGCGGTCGCCGAGGCGCCGCGCGAGCTCCCAGGCGTGGATCAACCCCTCGTATGCGTACGCCGTGTTGCGCGTGCGGCGCAGCGTATGGTGGACGTCGATCATCCAGTAGGCCATCTCGATCACGCGCCACGGCCACCGGTCTGCGCCCGGCCAGTCGGCCGTCGCGATCTCGAAAAACGCCATCGAGCCCCACTGGTAGTAGCCCTTGGTCGTGTCCGAATCGGGGTGCAGCGCGCGCGCGACCACGACGTTGTCCCAGTAGCCCGCGCGCGCGGTCGACAGCGCGATCGGCCGCAGGTCGTCGCGGCCGAGGAACTTGGCCGCCTTGACCAGCGCGAGCAGCGCTTCGCCGTCGACGTAGGGGTTCGGGTCGCCGACGGGGGCGCCGTCGGCGTGGCGGTACGACCCGGCGAAGTGGCCGTCCGGCCGGCGCGCGCGCACGAGCTGGCGCAGCAACCCGTCGAGGACCTGCTCGTACTGCGCGCGCTCCCCGGCGTCGAACGTCGCGCCGCCGGCGCGCAGGTAGTCGATCAACGTGAGCGCGAAGATCGCGATCGTGCCCATCTTGCCGGAGGCGTCGCCGGGATACACCACGTAGCGCGCGCCGTCCGGCGCGACCCGCGACAGCCCCTCGAACAGCGCGATCGACCGGCGCAGCGCGCGCTCGACCTCGGGCGACGGCTCGTCGGCGAAGATCAGCGCGAGTCCCCACATCGCGCCGGCCTGGCGCACCTGATTGTCGCCGGGCAGCTCGCGCCGCGCCCGCCAGTCGTACTCGTACGTGAACCGGCCGTCCGGCTTCTGGTTCGCGAGCAGGTAGCGGGTGCCGAGGCGCAGGGATGCGTCGAGCGCGGCGCGGTCGACCTGTGGGACGAGATCCGTGTCGCACGGACACGCGGCGAGCAGGGCGGCGGCCGCGGCGGCCGCGGCGGTGCGAGCGCGCACGGGCATCATGGCGCGAGCCTCGCACAAGTGGCGGGGCGCGCGCGACGGGCGCGCCGGTCGGGACGCGGGTGCGCCGGCGTCCGGCGCGTCGCCGGCCCCGCGGACCGTGCTACAACGGGCGCTGGGTTGACGATCGGGCGCGCACTTTGGGGAGGGGCTCGCGCGCGCCGCCGGGCGCGGGCGGGGCGTCCCGCGCGTCCGCACGCCGGGCGGGACGCGGAGGGGACGCGACGTGGCCGGCGAGCGCCGCACCGCCCCGCGCGTCGAAGCCGACCGGCTGCTCGTCAAGCAGCCGTGGCGCCACTACCGGCGCACCTGTTCCCGCGCCGAGATGCGCTGGGGGATGGCGGTCGGGCTCGGGCTCGCAGCGGTCGCGGCGGGGGTCGCTTGGCGCGGCCGGCGCGCCGACCCGGATCGGTTCGGCGCGCCGCCGCCGCTCGCATCGCCGGCGGCCGCTCCGGGTAGCGGCGATCGCGGTCCGATTCCGGACGCGCTCGCCGGGCCGGGATGGACCGAGGGCGGCGTGTCGCAGTTCGACGCCGACAACCCGTACGTGAAGATCGACGGGCGGGCGGACTACTTTTTGGCGTACGGGTTTCGCCGGCTGTACTTCCTGCCGCTGCGCGGTCCCGACGGGGCGACCGTGGACGTCGAGGTGTACGACCTCGGCGAACCGGCCAACGCGCTCGGCGCGTTCGGCGGCGAGCACAAAGACGGCGCGGTCGAACAGGTGGCCGGCGGTGGCCTGCGCTACCTCGCGCGCAATGCGCTGTTCGTCGCCCGCGGCCCGTACTACGTGCGGACGATCGGATCGAACGAGGAACCGGCGACCGTCGACCAGCTGCGGCGCATCGGCGACACGCTGCGGTTGTTGATGTACTGCGACGCGTACGGCGAGCGGGACAAGGCGCGGCGGCTGTTTCGCGCGCTGCCGCCGGACGCGCGCCGCATCGACGGCGTCGACTTCGCGCGGGCCGAGGCGGCCTGCCCGCACGGCGTGCGCATCGGCGAGTTGATGCGCCGCGCGGCGCGCGCGCTGGCGTGAGCCGCGCCGCCGGCTGTGCTACCGTCGGGCCATGCGCACCGTGTGGACGATCGGTTTGTTGGCGCTGGCCCTCGCCGCGGGGCCGGCCTGCGGCAAGAAAGACGACGCCAAGTCGGCGGCCGGCGAGCCGAGCGCGGGCGCCGGCGAGGCGAAGCCGGCCGAGGCGAAGCCGGCCGAGGCGAAGCCGGCCGAGGCGAAGCCGGGCACGACGCAGGAGCACGGCACGGGCCACGGCGCCGGCGTCGGCACCGGGCGCAAGGCGCACGCCGGCAACGAGGACGGCATGCCCGGCGGCGGCACCAAGGAGCACGGCACCGGCCAGGGCGGCGCCAAAGGCGCCGGCGGCGGCAAGAAGATGGGCGACCACGACGGCAAGCCGGGGCCGACGAAGGAGCACGGCTCGGGGACCGGCGGCGGCACCGGCGGCGGCGGCGGCCAGGGCGCCGGCGACAAGGCCGGCGGCGGCGACGGCGAGGGCGGCTGGTAGCGGCGCGCCGCGGGGCTGGACCGCGGTCCGGGCGGTGCGCGGCGCGCGCGGCCGCCG
>RFGE01000299.1 GCA_003696105.1 Deltaproteobacteria bacterium
CGCCCGCGTCCGGCGACGGGCCGATCGCCCCGTCGAACGGAATCGCGATGCAGGTTCGCCCGTGTCCACCGCTTTCCGCGGCCTCGCCTCGCGTATCGCAAAACGGCTTGGCCGGATCGGTGCAGTCGGCGTGCCGTTCGCAGTAGTCGCCGTAGGGGCCTTTGCAACCGATCGCGACGACCGCCGACCCGGCGACGACCAGCCCGCGCATCCCAGTCGCTGCCCGCATCAGAATCGCCCCATGATACCGACGCCGAACCGCTCGCCGGCCACCTCGACTGCGGGCACGACCGCCGGCTCGGTCCGGCGATCCAGCCACCACAGGGCGACCCCGGTCGCGAGCGCGATCCCGCCGCCGACGGCCAGCCCGATGCCGGCGCCGCGCGTCCGGTACTCCTCGGGCGTGTGCCGCCCCTGGTCGTCGAAGATGGGCCCGTCGAGGTCGATCAGGAACGCGCCGGCGCCGATGGCGACGAGCCCCGCGCCGGCGCTCACCCACGGCCACGGACCGAACCGCCTGCGCGGGCGGCCGCCGCGTTCGCCGGGCCGCGGCTCGGCGATGATGAGGCCGGGCGCCGGCTCTTCTCCCGCCAGGAACCGCGCGAGCGAGCGGGTGAGGGCGTCGGCGGGCAACGTCGGCTCCACCGCGATCGCGGCGCTCCGCTGCGGCTTGCCACTGTCGAGCGACAGCAGCGAGCCGACGATGGAGCGCCGGCCCTCGAACGGCCTCACGCCGATCACGATGACGCCCGACGCGCCCACCTCGCGCGCGATCGCCGTCGCCTTGCCGGCCTCGAGGCGCGCGCGCTCGCCGGGGCGATCGAACTCGAGGCTCACGACTCCGCCGCGGGTGCGGAGCGCGGCGTCCAGGGCCGTGTCGACGCTCAGGACGCGGTTGACGCCCGACGCGACGTCGACGAGGTGGAGCCGTCCGCCGGACTTGCCGCGGCGCACGTGCACGCGGTACGTCCCCGGCGGCAGGTCGGTGAGAAACACCTCGCCGGTTCCGGCGAACCGCTCGTTGACGAACACGGCCGCGCTGTCGTCGTCGACGCTGATGCGTAGCGACCCGGGCCGCTGCTCTCGCACCGCGCTCTGCACGCGCCGATACAGCCCGTAGGCCTCCGGTCCGTACTCGGCGCGGTCGAGTTCCTCGTCCGGGAAGCTGCGGACGAGTTCGGCCATGGCGGCCTCGGATGCGTCCGCCTGGCCGAGCCGCTTGTGCGCGAGCGCGAGGCCGACGAGCGCGCGCTGCAGCAGCCGGCGGTGGGCCGGGTTGGCGGCGAACGCCTCGGGATTGGCGTGCAGGACCGCGACGGCGCCCGACAGGGTGTCGATGGCGGCCTGGAACTGGCCGTCGAGCCAGCGACCCCAGCCCTCGTCGACCGCCCGGATGGCCCGCGCGACGTCGTCGGCCCCGGTGCTGCCCGGCAGCGACAGGCTTTTCGCGATGTCGTCGGCCAGGTCGCTGCCGAGCCGGTAGCCGAGGGACGCCAGCTCCGCGAGCAGCGGTGCGAGCAGCCGATCGGCGTCCTTGGGGCGGGGCTGCGTCGGCGGGCCGCTGGGCGTGGCGCGTCGAGGCCGCTGGTGGCGGCCCCGCGGTGGCGGCGGTCCCGTGCTCGCCCTCGGACGTGGCGCACCGCGATCCACCGGGGCGCCGCGTTCGGCGCGCGAAAAAAATGCCCGCCCTCGGAGCCGAGGGCGGGCATCGATCGGCGCTGCCGTGGACGCGATGGGGTTACGGCGCGGAGCTGACCGTCGTCCAGCCGACGTGGCCGTGACCGGCTACGACGGTGGTCGCGTTCGTCATGTCGGCGTTGCCCGCGATCGTGCCGCCCATACGGAACACGCGGGTTTCGATGCGCGTCGGGTTCGTCCCGAGGATGGCCGCCATCGCCTCCGCGGGGATGGTGACGGAGTTGGCCGCGCCCGACGGGGACGAGCAGCGGAACCGCGCATACTTCGTCGTCGGCGCCGGCATGGTATTCGGCGGCAAACCGGTCACGTCGGCGTCGGTGGTCTTGCCGCTGATGACCATCACCTTGACGACACCCGTGTCGGCGCCGCAGTCGCCGTTGGTGCCCGAGCACGAGAAGGACACGGCGCTGCCGTCCGTCGGCATCGCGGTCAGGTTGCCGGCCGTTTCGTCGTCGAGCTGGAAGCCCTCGCCGAGCGCCTGCACCATGACGCTGAAGTCGTCGACGTCTCCGGTGTTGCCGCCGAGGCTCACTTTGATCGGCGTGGTGCCGTCGTCCAGCGCGTCCCTGTTCGCCGGCGTCGGCCCGGCGCCCGAGATGACGGAGAAGCTGCCGTCGCCGCCCGCGGCCTCGGAAACCGCCGCAGGATTCGCGATGACCACCTGCGTCGCCGCCTGCCCCAGCGCGACGATCGGGAACGAGCCGTTGTTGGCCGCGGTCGGGAAGCCCGCGATCTGGATGTAGCGCCCGACGTCGTTTTCGTCGAAGGTCGCGCCGGCGATGGTGACGAGCGCCGTGTTCGCGGGGATCGTGCCCGCGGGCAGACTGCCGTCGTCCGTGACCGCGTCGGTTGCCGCGATCGCGCCCGCCTGCTCGATGCACGCGTAGTAGCCGAGCGCGCTCACGAAGGTGCACGGGGCTTCGATGGGATGCACCGTGTTCTCGATGGTGACCGGCCCCTCGTCGACCTCGGTCGGTTCGGAGTCGGTGCCGACCGTGTACACGGTGACCGTGCAGCCGCCGGCCAGTGGACTGGCGGGATTCGTGGAGTCGAACGCCGGCGCGACGGTCACGGTCGACAGGTCGATGAAGCTGATGCTGACCGCCATGCCGCTGATGCCGCCGAGCTGCGGCGCGGAAATCTCCGTCACCGCGATGGAGCCGGACCGCGTGCTCGTCGGCCCCGCGTCGGGCGTGCCGGCGTCGGGCGGCGAGGCGTCCGGCGCTGCGGCGTCGATGTCCGGCTGGCTCGCGTCGGGGCGCGTCGTGTCGTCGTCGTCGTCGCCGTCGTCGCCGCAGGCGGCGGCCAGCGGCAGTGCGGCCGCGCAGATCAGCGCGACCAACCTGGGGAACCGTGTGCTCGTCCTCATCTAGGCCTCCTCTGGAAACAAAGCTCTACTGCAACCGGGAACGCGCAAACCGAGCACAGCCTCGGGCCGCGCCCCCCGGACGGCGCTCGACGTGGGCGCTTCCGAAAGTCGATGCTAATCCCGCGCGAACACGGGGGCAAGGAAACCGATCACGTTTCGCCGGCGCCGTCGATGCCGCGGCCGGCCGGCGCCCACCGATGCCGCGACCGGCCGGCTCCGCCTGTGGATCAGAGGGGGCTGCTAGGATCGCGACCAGTGGCACGACCGCCGCAATTCCCCTTGTTAATCCAGTTATTTATTCGCGTATTGGTTATCCACAGTGCTGTGGATAATTTTTTGATCCCCGCTTCGTGCGCACGCTAGGATCGCAGAGCCAGTCGCGAGGTGCGGCCATCTCCCACCCCGCGCATCGAGTCCGGGGCCGACGCCCCGCGAAGCGCGAGCGCGCCGTGCCGGCCCCGCGCGCAAGGGCCAGCGTGCGCCCGCCACCCGAGACCCCGACATCCGAGCGATCCATGCACCGAACGCCACCGATGCGCCGAATCCCCGTGTGTCCGCCCGGCTCCTGCCGTACGATCGAGGACAGCCCGTGAGATCGACCAAGCGAGTCCGCGGCGCCAGCGCGGCCCGCAGCGCGACGGCGACCGCAGCGGCGGCTCCGGCTGCCGCAGACCGGTCACCCGCGCGCACGGCCGAACGCGCGGCGCGCCTGGCCGAGCAGGTCCGCCGGCTCGAACCGCGCCCGCGCGCGCTGGACGGCGATCTGCGCCAGGCGGCTGCCGACGGCGCGCTCGACGACGCGCGGCGGCGGCTCGAGCGCCGGATCCGCGCGCACATGCCGCGCGCGACGCTCACGCTGGTGTTCACCGACAACCGCTACACGATGATTTCGGTGCGCCGCGACGCCGCCCGCCGCGCGTACCGGCTGCGCGTCCACCACATGTTCGCCGACGCGCCGCCCGAGGTGACGCGCGCGCTCGCCCGCTACGTCCGCCACAACGACCGCGACGCCTCGCGGCTGCTGGGCGAATACATCGACGCGCATCAGCACCGCGTCCGGCCGCGCCGGGACCGGGCGGGCACGCGCTGTGTCACCCGCGGCGCCCACCACGACCTGCAGGCGATCTTCGACGACCTCAACCGCCGCTACTTTGGCGGCGCGATCGACGCGCGCATCACGTGGGGCGCGCGCAGCCGCCGGCGGCGCCGCCGCAACAGCATCAAGATGGGCTCGTACTCGGTGGAGGACCGGCTCATCCGCATCCACCGCACGCTCGATCGCGCGTTCGTGCCGCGGTTCTTCGTCGAGTGGATCGTCTACCACGAGATGCTGCACCAGGTGCACGAGGCGCCCATCGTCAAGGGCCGCCGCCGGTTCCACACGCCGGCGTTTCTCGCCGACGAGGCGCGGTTCGAGCGCTACGACGAGGCGCGCGCGTGGGAGCGCGCTCACATCGAGGAGCTGCTCGACTTCTAGGCGGCCGCCGCGCGGCGCCGGCCCGCGGTCGCGACCTGGAGGCGATCGCCGGCGTACGTCCTCGCGCCGTTCGGCTGCGTACCGCGTTGCGCGCGCGTCCGCCGCGGGCGGGCGCCGGGCGCCGCGCGCCTGCCCGCCGCGGCGCGAGCCGGCTGCCGGCGACCGCCGCGCGCGGTGCAGCCGGCCTGTCGCGCCGGGCCGCGGCGGCGCCGCCGCGCGTCACGGCTCGTCGTCGGCGAACGCGTAGCGGAGCCGATCGACCGGCTCGCCGCCGACCAGGTGCCGCGCGACCAACTCGGGGATGTCCTCCAGCCGCACGGGCGCGTACCAGACCCCCTCGGGGTAGACCACGACGGTCGGCCCGTCGAAGCACGGGCCGAGACAGCCGCACGCGGTGACCTGCACCGTGCCCCACAGGTCGGGATGGGCGGCGAGGGCGTCTTGCAGCGCGCGCAGCACGTCCGCCCCGCCGCGCGCGCCGCACGACGGCCTGCCGCCGGCGGCGCGCCGGGTCTGGCACACGAAGAAGTGGCGACGGTACCGCGACATGCCGCCACGGTACACCGATCGCGGGGGCCGCGGCGCGGACCGCGGCGCCTGTCGTCGCGGCGGCGCGGCCGGGACCGTCGAGCGCGCCGGCGGTCCGCGCGGCCGCGTGCGCGGCGGCGGTCCGCGCGGCCGCGTGCGCGGCGCGCGGGTGCGCGCGCCGTTTGGCGGTATCATGTCGCCACGATGGCGCCGAAGGTGCTGTATCGAGACGCGCAGGGGCGTACCGGCGAGGTCGTGCTCGACCCGGCGCAGCCCTGCTACATCGGCCGCGCGCTCGACTGTTCGGTCCGTACGGACGACGCGATGGTGTCGCGCAAGCACTCGTTGATTCGCGCCGAGGACGGCCGCTACGTCGTCGAGGATCTCGGCAGCTCGAACGGCACGCACGTCAACGACGTGCGCGTCGCCAAGCAGGCGCTCGCGCACAACGACGTGATCCGGTGCGGCAACCTGTGGCTGCGGTTCATCGACGAGCCGGACGCCGCCGCGCCGCAGCCGGTGCGCGATGCCGGGTCGAGCAAGTACCGCACGACCCTCGGCGGCTCCGGCGTGCAGAGCGCCCCGCCGGTGCGACCGGAGACGCCCGCACCGGCGTCGCCGGCGGCATCGCCGGTCGCGCCCGCGCCGCCGCGGAACGCGGCGCTGGGCGCGGCGCCCGCGCCCGCCGTGACGCCCGCGGCGCCCGCCGCGACGCCCGCGCCCGCGGCGCCCGCGGCGACGCCGGCGCC
>RFGE01000300.1 GCA_003696105.1 Deltaproteobacteria bacterium
CCGCTGTTGCGCACCCCCCCGGCCGGTGTTGGAAAAGCCCACATCGCCCCCCACACACCCCGTGATTTCACGCACTTGATGCTCTGGCACCCGGCTTGCGATGCCCTCGAGCACGTTCGCTTTTCACACCAGGAGGGACAGCCGTGAAACTCACCACCATCGCAACCACTCTCTGCCTCGTCGCCGCCGCGTGCGCCGCCGAAGACGACGGCAGCATCGACGAGGCCAAACTCGCCACCTTCCGGGCCGCCATTCCGTCCAAGGCGCGCCTGTCGGCTCCCGCGCCGAAGGCCTCCACCGCCGCCGCGCTCGGCGACCCGGCGCTGTACCCCACGACCTCGTGGCCGCTCGTCGAGGGCATCAACGGCGCCGTCGGTAGCATGATCGATTTGTTGGAAGCCATCGTCGCGCTGCCGCCGACGGTCTACAACAGCGACACGGACGAGTTCGTGTGGGGCCCGTGGCCGTCCGACGACGGCGTCGGCTACGTCGCCGCCTACATTCGCGACACCCACGGGACCGAAGACTTCCGCTACCAGTACGCCTTGCTGCGCGGCGCGTCCAACGACCTCGCCACCCTCACGCCGGTCGTCTGGGGCGGCGCCACGCCCGACCCCGACAACGATGACCACGGCGTCGGCGTCACCCTGTGGGACATGGAAGCCGACCGCGCGTTCCGCGAGGCCAACGATCCCAACTTCGACCCGGCCGCCGGCGACCGCGGGCGATTCGCCGCCCTGTACGGCGCCGGCGACGACCCCGACGCGCCCGAGAACGAAATGGCGTTCGTCGTGGCCGTGTTCCGCGACTGGGTGCCCGCCGACGAGCCGGCCGCCGAGCCGACCGACCTCGACTACTTCTACGGCCGGTACATCACCGCCGAGCACACGATCGACTTCATCGACTACGAGGTCGACATCGACGTGAGCGACCCGGCCGACGGCATCGCCGAGGCGGTCGGCGTGCGCATGGCGTTCCTCGACGAGGGGACCGGGCGCGCCGAGGCCGACGCGGCCAACGGATCGCTCGCCGCCAACCAGACCGTCGAGGCGGTCGAGTGCTGGGACACGTCGCTGAGCGAGACCTACCTGCGGTTCGACCTGATCGAGTCCGGCAGCGTCGCCCAGTCGATCAGCGACGGCGACCTCGCCAACTGCGGCCTGTTCCAGGCCTCCCTCGACGACCTCGACATCCCGTCGCTGCAGGATGTCGACGCCGACCTGATGGCCGCGCTCGACGACGTGGCCACCAACGGCGTCACCGCCCCGTAACCCTCACCCCACCGCTCCGCGGCGCGCGGCGACCGGCCGCGCGCCGCGCCTTTCGTTTCGGCCCGCCCCCCGGCGGACGCGCCGCGAGCACGAACACCACCAGCCACGCCACCGAGCCGGCGAGCCACAGGGCGGCGGCCGCCGCGTACAGCGCGTACAGGTGCTCCGGCCACCAGTGGGCGGTCGCGCGCAGCACCGTCGCGGCGACGACGCACGCGACCATCGCCGCGACGGCGCGCGGATTGCGGGCCATCCACTCGGACCGCGCGCCGTGGCCGATCGCGACGTGGGCCGACGCCGCCAGCACCAGCAAGCTCAGCCCACCGATGAACGCGACGTGCAGCCCGGCGACCGCGCGGTCCGGGAACGCGGCGGCCAGCGCGAGCCCCGCCGGGACCAGCCACACCGAGGCCGCGGCCGCTCGCCGGTGCAGGCCGGGTTTGCGCGGCCAGCGGCCCGCCCGGGAGGCGACAAGGCCCGCGGTCACCAGCGCGGCGCGCGCGGCGCGCGCGGCGCGCGGCCACGACGGGTCCGCCACCAGGGTCGCGACGATCGCGAGGCCGAGCGCCGCGTAGCCGAGCCGGGCCAGCCGATGTCCGCGCGTCGCGCCGGCGTCCGGCGGCGGCGGCAGCCCCTCGATCAGCGGCAACAACAGCGCGCCGGCGCCGAGCACGATGCACAGGAACGGTCCCTGCTGCACCAGCTCGCGGCCCGCGAGATAGGTGGTGAGGCTGCCCTGGCCGTTGGCCATGCGCGCGATGGCGACCGCGCCCGCGATCCCGGCGGCCGCGCCGATCGGGATCAGGACGAACGCGTTCGGCGGCCGGCGGCCGGCCTGCGGATGCTCCGTTCGCCGCACGACGAACGCGAGCAGCACGCTCATCGCCGCGAGGAACCCGGCCTGAGACAGGACGACGCGGTCGAGCTGGGCGCCGAGCGCCGTCGCGACGACGGCTGCCGTCGCGGCAACCAGCTCGACGGCGTGTGCCGGGAGCGTCTGGGTACGCCGGGGCACCGCGGTCATCAGGAAGCCGAGGGCGAACGCGGAAAACATCGCCTCGGTCATGAGCAACGCGTGGCGCAGGCCGGAGTACGCCGACAGCGCGCCGAGCCCGTACAGCAGCCAGTGGGACACGCCGAGCCACGCGCTCGCGAGACCGAGCGGGAACAACAGGCGGTACGGCTCCGCGCGCAGGCTCGCCGGACGAGATTGCTCCGCCATCGCGCCGTGGCCCCATTGCACACCTCGTGCCTGGCCCAGCGTGTGCTAGGGACAGCCCCTAGTCCACGAGAGGGCCACCGCATGCGGAACCGATCCGGCAGTCGATGCGCGGGCGCGCGCGCAGCCCGCACGATTTGCGCCGCCGTCCTGGCCGTCGCGGCCACCTCTGCCGGCTGCGAGGCGCGGAGCGCGCTCGACCGGGACGCGCTGATGGACCCGGGGACCTGCGCGAGTTGCCACCCGGCGGAGTACCGCGACTGGTCGGGCAGCATGCACGCCTACGCGTCGGACGACCCGGTGCTGTTCGCGCTCGACGCTCTCGGCCAGCGCGAGACCGACGGCGCCCTCGGCAGCCTGTGCATCGGCTGCCACGCGCCGATGGCGTTCGCGACCGGCGCGGCGGCGGTCGCGGCGGACGTCGTCGACGCCCCGCGCGCGTTGCGCGGCGTCACGTGCTACTTCTGCCACCAGGTCGACCGGGTCGACGGCGACCACAACGGGCAGCTGCACCTGGCTGACGACGGCGTGTTCCGCGGCGGCATCGCCGACCCCGTGGACACGCCGGCGCACGGGTCCGCCTACTCCCCGCTGCACGACGGCGACCGGCTCGAGTCGTCCGCGCTGTGCGGCAGCTGCCACGACGTCGTGTCGCCCGCGGGCGTCCACATCGAGCGCACGTACGCCGAGTGGCGCGAGAGCGTGTTCGCGACCAGCGGACCGCTCGGCGTGAGCTGCAGCGGTTGCCACATGCCCGGTCGCTCCGGTCCCGGCGCCGACCTGCCCGGCGCACCCCAGCGCCGCACGCACGACCACCGCATGCCCGGCGTCGACATGGCGCTCGGCCCGTGGCCCGAAACCGAGGCGCAGCGGCAGGGGATCGAGCGGGACCTCGGCGCGTCGCTGGCCGCCAAGCTGTGCGTACAACCGCCGGGCACGGAGGTCGAGGTCACGCTCGACAACGTGCTCGTCGGCCACGCATGGCCCAGCGGCGTCACCCACGCGCGGCGCGGCTGGGTCGAACTCATCGCGTACGCCGGCGGCGTGCCGATCTTCTCCAGTGGCGACGTCGCGGACGGGCAGCCGGTCGAGTCGCTCGACGACCCGCAGCTGTGGCAGATGCGCAGCCGCCTGTACGACGGCGACGGCAACGAGGTGCACACCGCGTGGAAAGCGGCGACCGTCGACGCCGACGACCTGCTGCCGCCGGCCGTCACCAGCGACCCGACCGACCCGCGCTTCTACCACGCGGTCACGCGACGCTACACGCTGCCGGGCGTGCCGGACCGTGTAACGATGCGAGTGCGGCTGCGGCCGGTCGGGCTCGACCTGTTGCCGCCGCTGGTCGACGCGGGCCTGCTCGATCCGAGCGTCGCGGACGCGCTGCCGACGTTCACCCTCGCGTCCACGGAACTCGAGTGGACCGCCGACGCCGGCATCGGCGCGTGCGTCCAGTAGCCGGACGCCCGCGGCCGGTCACTCCCGGTCACTCGTCGATGCAAAACGCAAACACGACGCGGTCGTCGACGCCGTCGACCGTCGCGTCGATTCGGATCTCCCACAGCCCCGGCATCCACAGGTTGATCGGTGCGACGTCGTACAGCCCGTCGCTGCCGCGCGGAGTCACGACCGCCTCGATCGGCGTGCCGTGCCCGTGGTCCGGCATCCACGGCGTCACCGCGACCTGCGCGTCGTCGCGCGGGGCGCCCGAGGCGTCCTCGACCGCGAGCACCCACGCATTGTCGAACCGCGCGGGCGGCGCCGGGTCCGCCTCGACGAGGCGCACGGCCGTCCCGTTGTCGCCCATCTTGACCATGCCCGGCGCAAACGCGTCAGCCCGCGTCTCCTGCGCGCAGTCGACCGCCCCGTCGGCGCCGCCGTGGTGGTCGCCGTCGTCCCCGCCGCACGCGGCCACGACCACGACCGCCGCCCATGCCATCGCCTCGCACTTCATCGGTCCTCCTCGGCGAGCGGCACCGCGACCCCGGCCGACGCGATCACCGCGAGACGTCCCGATTGCGCGGGATCGTCGAGATACCACCACCGCGCCACGCCGGCGCTGGCGATGAACCAGCCGACTCGGATCGTCCAGTCGGCGTACAGCGACCGCATGGGCCCCAGCTTTCGGTCGCGCGTGCGAAACGCCGGCGCCGGCGTTTGATACACCGGCCGGTAGAACTCCGCCGCCGACTGCGCGTAGCCGCGCAATCGAACCCCGAGTTCCGCGCGGTCCGCCAGCGGCACGATCGCGCCGGCCTCGGCCGTGTGGCTCACGACATCCCAGTCGTCGACGTACAGGCGGTAGTCGGCGCGGCCATACCAGCGCGCCGGCCACTCGAGCGCCCTGCGGACCCGCACCAGCGCCGCCGCCGACGTGCGCACCGCCGGTGTGACCTCGTCGACGCGGAGGATCTGCGGGGAGGCCGGATCGACGACGGGCACGCTGCGGTAAGGGCTGGCGTGGTAGCCGTCGTACCGGTGCGCTTCCGCGACCAGGTCGACGTACGTGCGCCGATCCACGATCTGGGTGAACGACAGCGCCAGCTCGTGGCCGGTCCGCGTGCGCTCGAAATCGGGGTCCGTGCGCATCCCCGCGCGGTCGGCCGCGTACGTGTACGCGACGTCGATCGTCGCGTTGCGCCGGGCGACCTCCACGCGACCGCCCAGCGATGCGCGCAGCGCGTCGTAGTCGTTTTCGTGCGAGCCGATCGCGCGCACCCGCAGTTCGCGATCGGCTCGCGGGGCGAACGCCGCACCGGCGTCGACCTCGTAGCGGCGCTCGCGAACGTCGACCGGCGACGCGGCCGTGACGACGTCGACCGACGCCGCGCTCACCACGTCGACCGCGACGTTGACGTCGACGAGCCACCGCTCGGCCAGCGGGACGACGGCCGCCGCCGACGGCGTGACGACGGTGACCCGATCGTCGTCGGCATAGACGCGCAGCGCGCCGGACAACTCGCTGCGCGCGTCCGCCACGGTCTGAGCGCGGGCGGGCGCCGCCGCCCACCACGCGGCGGCCGCGGCGGCCGCGATCAGTTGCAGCCGCATCCGCCTCCCGCGGCGCCGCTGGCGCCGCGCGTCCCCTCGCGCACGGCGAACATGTGCTGCGCGCGGCGTTCGAGTTGAGGGTACGGTGGCTGTTGCAACTGCCGGCGCGCGAGCGTCTCGCGCTGGTACGGTGCGACGCGGGCGCACCCCGACACGCCCGCTGCCGCACAGCAAACGGCGGCCACGGCGGCGGCGCGGGCAATGGACTTCATCGACATGGGGCACGGACCTCTCGGCGCCGGAAAGCTGGTGCTGACGTTGACACGCCGGCGATGGCGCGCACCTGACGTGGATCAACTCGCCCGCGCGCCGGCGCTGGCCGGCTCTCACATGCCGGCGCGGTCGGCGTCGCCACATGCCGCCGCGGCCAATCCGACAGAAACCGCGCGGGGCAGAAACCGCGCCGGGCGAACCTGCGTTCACTGCGGCGCGAGCAGGCGGTCGCGGCGCAGCCGGTGCAGCATCGCCGCGCCGACGGCGACCGTCGCGCCGACGGCGGCGTACGGTACCGCGCTGGACGCGGGCGCGACGCCGGGCCCGACCAACAGCAGGACGTCCAGCCAGTGCCCGAGCAACACGACGACGGCGACTTGGCTGACGACGAAGGTGCTGCGCCGCGACCCGACCGGCATGAGCACGAGGAACGGCACTGCGAGATTCAGCACGAGGTTGAGCCAGAACGCCGCGGTCCAGCCGTTCGACATCCGGGCCGCGTAGTGGATCGTCTCCTCAGGAATGTTCGCGTACCAGATGAGCATCGCCTGGGAGAACCAGATGTATCCCCAGAAGAAGGCGAACGCGAACAACAGCGAGCCGAGCGTCTGGATGCGGTTGCGGTCGAGCGCGGCGCCGAGCGCGCGGCGGCGCCGGAACGTGACCAGCGCGGTGGTGGCGATGCCGGCGTGGATCGCGCCGGCGAACACGTAGACCGCGTACATCGTGCTGTACCACTCGGTCTCGATCGACATCAGCCAGTCCCAGCTCGCGACCGACAGCGTGAGCGCGAACACGACGAGAAAACCGATGCCGATCCGCGCCAGCGGCCGCCCCTCGGCGAACCGGCGGCGCATCGCCCCCACGAGCGCCCACCACAGCAGCAACACCACCGCCGCGCGCACCGCGTAAAACGGCCAATTGAGCCACCCGGCCTTGCCGTGGATCAGGTGGTTGTGCGCGACGACCTCGGGATCGGCCCACGGGTAGACGTGAATCGCCCCGAGCGCCACGAACAGCGCCAGCGCGAGCGCCGGCACCAGCAGCGTGCCGGCGATCGCCAGCGGGATCGACCGGATCGGAAGCCACCACACCGCGCCGGTCCCCGCGAAGATCGCGGCGAACAGCGCGCCGCCCAGCGCGATGGTCAGGCCGTAAACCGCGGCGGTGAGCACGCCGGCCCAGCCGGCCGCCGGGTTGGCCAGCACGGCGATCGCCGCGACGATGGCGCCGCCGATGCCGAATGCAACGAGTGCGCCACTGCGTCGCGGCGGCAACGTCTGTGCCGAGGGCAGCGTCACTTGCCACCTCCCTGGAGTGTGCGGATGTAACGAATCGCGCGCCACCGGTCGGCCGGGCGCACCTGAACGGCATACGACGGCATGATCCCCTGGCCCTTCGTGATGATGTGGTACAGCGCGCCGTCCGGCAGGCCGCGGGCGTGGTCGGCGACCAGGCTCGGCGGGTTCGGGAACCGGCCGGTGCCGATCACCGTGCCGTCGCCGGCGCCGCCCGCTCCGTGGCACACGGCGCAGAACGTGTCGAACACGTGCTTGCCGCGCTGGATCTCGGCGCGGTCCGCCGGAATCGGATTGGTCAGCTCACGCCCGGCGCGCGCCTGTTCGTCACGCCCGGCGCCGTAGGGAAACCACTCGCCGTCGACCGGCATCGTGCCCTCGGGGGGCGCGAGCAGCGTCTGGCCCGTGGGCGTGTTCGGGTTGGGATCGTACGGATCGTACGGAATCGAGAACGCCATGTCCGGAGACACGACGATGGCCGGTCGTTCGCCGCTGGCATCGCACGCGGCGGCCGCCGCGCCGGTCGCGACGACCACGGCGACAAGACGGGTCGCGCGCATCATTTCACCTCCCACGCCTCGACCACCTCGGTCGGCCGCAGTTCCTCCGCCAGCGCGCGGAACCGCGCGGGAGAAAACGACGCGTCCCGCTCGGCGACGAGGACGACGAACCGGTCGTCGGTCACGCGCGGCGTCGGCTGCCCGGGGCCGCGCTCCGGCCGCAGCCGCGGCCACAGCCGCCCGAGCGCCAACAACGCGATCACCGTGCCGAACGCGGCCAGCAGCACCCCGAGTTCGAACACGACCGGGACGATGCCGGGGATCGCGGTGTTCGTCTTGCCGCCAATGTTGAGCGGCCACGACACGGTGTGCACGTACAGCGCAAGCGACAGCCCGACCGTCACGCCGAGCGCGCCGCCGGCGAACGTCGCCCACGGCAACCGCGTCTCGCGCCAGCCGAGCGCATCTTCGAGCCCGTGAACGGGGAACGGAGAGTGGACGTCGACCACCGAGAAGCCCTCGGCGCGCAGCCGCTTGACGGCCTCGAGCGTGACTTCCGGGTCGTCGAACGCCAGCGTGTGAATCCGGCTACTCATGGTGCGCATCCTCCCGCTGCTGCGCGAGCGTGTGCTTGACCTCGTGGAACGCAACGACCGGTGCGACGCGGGTGAACAGCAGGTACGCGGTGAAGAACAGCCCGAAGCTGCCGATGAAGATGCCGACTTCGATCAGCGACGGCGCGTACATGCTCCACGACGACGGCAGGTAGTCGCGGTGCAGCGACGTGACGACGATGTTGAACCGCTCGAACCACATGCCGACGTTCACCAGCAGCGAGGCCACGAACAGCACGGGGACCGACCGGCGGAACCGCTTGAACCAGAAGATCTGCGGCACGAACACGTTGCAACTGAACATCAGCCAGTACGCCCACGCGTACGGTCCGAACGCGCGGTTCATGAACGTGAACTGTTCGTACGGGTTGCCGCTGTACCACGCGATGAACAGCTCGGTCGTGTAGGCGAAGCCGACGATCATCCCGGTGAGCAGCAGCACCTTCGACATCAACTCGAGGTGCCGGTCGGTGATGTAGGCCTCGAGCCCCATCACCTTGCGGGTGATCGTGAGCAGCGTGATCACCATCGCAAAGCCGCTGAACACGGCACCGGCGACGAAGTACGGCGGGAAGATCGTCGTGTGCCAGCCGGGAATAACGCTGGTCGCGAAGTCGAACGACACGACGGTGTGGACGGACACGACCAGCGGCGTCGCCAGCGACGCGAGCATCAGCGACGCCTTCTCGTACCGCTGCCACGTCCGCGCGGACCCGTTCCACCCCAGGCTCAGCCACCCGTAGATCTTCTTCTTCAGCCCGCGGGCGCGATCGCGCATCGTGCCGAAGTCCGGGATCAACCCGACGTACCAGAACAGCAGCGACACCGTGAAGTACGTCGAGATCGCGAACATGTCCCACAGAAGGGGCGACCGGAAGTTCTGCCACAGCGACCCGCGCGTATTCGGATACGGCATGAACCAGTACGCGTACCAGGGTCGGCCCATGTGCATGATGGGGAACAGCCCGGCGCAGATGACCGCGAAGATGGTCATCGCCTCGGCCGCGCGGGCGATCGACGTGCGCCACCGCTGGCGCAGCAGCAGCAAGATGGCCGAGATCAGCGTGCCGGCGTGACCGATACCGACCCAGAACACGAAGTTGGTGATCGCGAAGCCCCAACCGACCGTGCGGTTGATGCCCCACGTCCCGATACCCGTTGCGATCGTGATCCAGGCGCACACGACGCCGATGCCGAGCGCGGTGGCCGACAGCAAGAACGCGATCCACCACCCGATGCCCGCGCGGCGCTCGAGCGGCGCGGCGATGTCCGCGGTGACCTTCGTGTAGCTCGGATCGCCGAGCACCAGCGGCTCGGCATCGGCGACGGCGGCGTGGCCGCCCGCATGCGTTGCAGTCGCGCTCATTTCGCTCCTTCCCGATTTCGAATGCGGGCCAGGTAGGTCACGGACGGGCGAGTTCCGACCTCGGGCAACACCTGGAAGGCGCGCGGGCTGTTCCGCCGGCGCGACACGGCGCTGTCAGGGTCGTGGCCGTCTCCGAACGTGATCGCGTCCGCGGGACAGCTCTGCTGGCACGCGGTGCGCACCTCGGGCACGCCGCGATCACCGCGGTTTTTCGCCTCGATGCGCGCGAGCTGGATCCGCTGGACGCAGAACGAACACTTCTCCATGACGCCGCGCTCGCGCACGACCACGTCGGGATTCAGCACCATGCGCTCGAGCGGGCCGCCGTGGTCGTACTGGAACCAGTTGAACCGCCGTACCTTGTAGGGACAGTTGTTGGCGCAGTAGCGGGTGCCGACACAGCGGTTGTACGCCTGCTGGTTGAGGCCATCGATGCTGTGGACCGTGGCCGCCACCGGGCAGACGTTCTCGCACGGCGCGCTGTCGCAGTGCTGGCACAGCATCGGCTCGAACAGCACGTCGGGATCGTCCGCGTCGCCGACGAAGTACCGGTCCATGCGCAACCAATACAGGTCGCGATGGGCGCGGATCTCGTCGGGGCCGACGACCGCCACGTTGTTTTCCGCCTGGCACGCGATGATGCACGCCGAGCAACCGGTGCACGCGTCCAGGTCGATGACCATCTCCCACCGCGGGTTGCCGATCTCGCGCCCAGGGTAGGGCGTCTTCGGGATGTGGTGAGCCTCGGGCACCTCCTCGTCGGGATGGGAAACCTGGTGCACGATCGGACGCCCCTCGGTAGACGAGTGCCACTGCATCAGCGGCAGGTCGTCGTGCGCGCCGGTCGCCCGCAGTTCGGCGGGGCCGGCCGCGAGCCGCGGCCCGTAGCCGATCGGCACGCCGATCACGTCCGGGTGTTGGCCCGGCACGATGCGCACGGGCAGCTCCGCCGTCCGCTTCGCGACGGTGATGGCGACCACGTCGCCGTCGCGCAGGCCGAGCGCCTTGGCGCGGCGGGGTGCGACGCGCGCCGCCGGAACCCACGACACCCGCGTGATCGGGTCGGGCAGCTCGCGCAGCCACGGGTTCTGGGCCGTGCGCGCGTCGACGATGCCCGCGTCCGCGACCGCCTCGACCGACAGCTGGCCGGCGTCCGCGTACGCCGGCGGCGTCGCACCGCCGGCGGCGGCCGCCCCCGGCGCGAGCACCGGATCGTCGAACCAGTCGGGCGCCGCGACGGCGCCGGCCGGCGCGCGCATCGCGCCCGCGCGCACCGACGCGGTCCAGAACGCATCGAACGGTCCCATCGCGCCCGTGTGCGCGAACACCTTGTCGCGCCACACCGCGCGGACGTGCTCGCGGTAGTCGGTCGGCTTGCCCGCCCACGCGAGGAAGTTGGCGTACGGGTGGCGGGTGTCCAGCAGGGGCCGGATGGTCGGCTGCGCGACCGTGAGGACGCCCGGCCGCGGCAGCGCGTCGCCCCAACACTCGGCCATGTGATGCGAGGCGACGACGACCTTGCACGCGGCGGTCGTCGCGTTCGCGCGCTCGGAGATGGCCACCGACATCGGCGCGCGGCGGATCGCCTCGGCGAGCGCGTCGCCGTCGGGGTGGTCTTGCACCGGGTCGACGCCGACGAACACCACCGCGCCGGCGCGGCCCGCCTCGAGGGCGCCCAGCAGATCGGCGAACGCGCGGTCGTCGGTGCGGCGCACGAGCGACGGCCGCGCGACGTCCACCGTGGTGCCGACGTTGCCGAGCAAGCGGTTGATGTGCGCCGCCGCGCGCTGCGCGCGTACGTCGGCGTCGCCGCAAAACACGATCGACCGGCCGCGCGCTGCCGCGAGCGACCGCGCGAGCGACTCGAGCCGATCGCCGAGCGGCGCCTGCGCCGGAGCGGGCGGCAGCCCGGCCGAACCGCCGCCGACGAGTTCGGCCACGCGCCGCGCCAGCCACGCCAGCGCGTCGGCGCGCTCGCGCGGCGTCGCCTGAATGCGCGCGTCGGCGGCCGCACCGGTGAGCGTCAGATTGCCCTCGACCTGCACGTGGTACAGCGCGCCGCGCTCGCCGGCGGCGCGGCGGCGCGCCGCGTACGCGGCCGTGTGCGCAACCGGTGCGACCCCGGCGCCGAGCAGGTCCGCGCCGAACAGCGCGACCACGTCGGCTCGCTCGAAGTCGAGCCACGGCAGCGCGCGCACGCCGTGGACCTCCGCCCACGCATCGAGCAGCGGCGACGCCGACTGCAGATCCGGGTCCCACTCGACGTGCCGGCCGGCGCGGGCCGTCGCCAAGAACCCACCCACCGCCAACCGGGCCGACGGCGACACGAGCGTCGGCGTCACGACCCACACGTCCCCGCCCGACGCCGCGGCGCGCACGGCCGCGTCGACCTGGTCCCAGGCGGCCTTGCCGCCGTCGATCGTCGCTCCCGACAGCCGGTCGCTGTCGTAGAGCGCACGCAACTCGGCCTGCGCCGTCGCGCACAACCCGCCGCGCGACAGTGGATGCTCCGGGTGTCCCTCGAGTTTGATCGGCCGGCCGTCGCGCACCGTCACCATGAGCCCGCACGCCGCGGGACACGCCGTGCACGTGCTCGCGTAGCGCACGGGAACGCCGGGCGTGATCTCCTCCGGCGCGATCAGGTACGGCATGGCGTGGCGGGTCGGCAGCCGCTCGCATGCGGCGAGCGTGGCGCTGCCGATCCCGAGCGCCTTGAGGAAGCCGCGGCGATTGAGACGCGGCAGAATCGGCTCGCTCGCATCGCGCTCGGCGGCGTCGAGATCCCCGGCGGCATCGCCGAGTTCCATCCACGGAAGGTTTGGGTCGCGCGTCATGTGTTGTCGCTCAGTGGTTGTGAAGACCGGCGTGCCGGCGCTCCGGCGCACCGAGCCGTTCGCGGTGGTTCAGTGGTGGCAGTTGGAGCAATCCGTGAGAGCATTCGAACGCCGCGTGGCGCCCCGCTGAGCCAGGACATCCTTGGGTGCGTTGTCGCGGTGACAGTTCACGCACCACCCCATCGTGAGCGGCGCCCACTGCTCGACCCGGCCCATCGTCTCGATCGGGCCGTGGCACGTCTGGCACTTGATCCCGCCGTTGACGTGCACGCTGTGGTTGAAATAGGCGTGATCGGGCAACCAGTGCACGCGCACCCATTCGATCGGCTTGTTTTCCGCAATCGCCGCGGCGATCTTCTTGACCTCCGGGTGGTCGGTCTTGACCTGCGCGTGACAGTTCATGCACACCTGGGCCGGCGGAATGCCCGCGTAGCGGCCGCGCTCGGCGCCGAAGTGGCAATACTGGCAGGGAATCTGCAACTCGCCGGCGTGCACCGCGTGCGAGTACGCGATGGGCTGCTCGGGCGCGTAGCCCTGATTCGTGGGTTCGCACGCGCCCGCGCCGAGCGCGGCGGACGCGATCACAACCGGCAACAGGAAGGCACGTCTCAGCATGGAATCTCCGCGTTCTTGCGGGCGTAGAACCACCAGTTGAGGACGAGGCAGGTCAGGTAGTAGACGGCGAAGCCGTACAGGGCGTAGTGCGGCGTGCCGCCCTTGATTTGCTGGCCGAAGATCTTGGGAATCAGGTAGGCGCCGTACGCCGCGATGGCCGAGGTCCAGCCGAGCACCGGTCCGCGACGGTCGCGGTCGAAGATGACGCCGATCATGCGGAACGTCGAACCGTTGCCGATGCCGGTCGTCGCGAACAAAACGATGAACGACAGCAAGAACGGGATGAAGTACTGGCGCGGGTTCTCCGAGCCCATCGCGAGCTGAACGAAGTAGCCGGCCGCGCAGGTGGCTACGATCATGATGATCGTGTCCCAATGGGTGACGCGCGCGCCGCCGAGTTTGTCCGACAGCCAGCCGCCGACCGGGCGGATCAGCGCGCCGACACCCGCGCCGATGAAGATGAACGACGCCGACTTCAATCCGGTCGGCGTCCCCGCCGCCGCGCCGACGCGCACCACGCCGAACACGTCGTCGATGAGCTTCGGGAATGCGTTCGCGTAGCCGATGAACGAGCCGAACGTCATGACGTACAGGTACGTCATGATCCAGTTGTGCTTGTCCTTGAAGATGACGAACTGGCCCTGCAGGTTTTCCTTCGTCGCCCGCGGAGTCACGTA
>RFGE01000301.1 GCA_003696105.1 Deltaproteobacteria bacterium
ACATCCTCGCGGCTGGCGGTGGGGGCCGAGCGCGCGAGGGGCGGAGCCGAGTGCGGACGTCGTCGGGGCCGCTGCGGAACTGCGGGCGGCCGCGGGTCCCCGTCCGCCTCGCCGCGGTGCGCGCCGCGCGGGCGCCGCGCGGGTCGGAGCGGCGGACGCGGAGATGGGTGGGGACGTGGCACGGCGGGGCCGGCGGACGCGGAGATGCCCGGGCGCCTGGGCTGCGGGCGCACGAGAGGGTGCGTCGGGGCCGGAGCGGCGGACGCGGAGATTCCCGGGCGCCTGGGCTGCGGGCGCACGAGAGGGGACGTCGGGTCGGAGCGGCGGACGCGGAGATGCGCGCGGGGGGCGCGCGCGGTCACAGGGTCAGCAAGAACGCGATCAGATCTTCGAGGTCGTCGGCGGAGAGGTGCGATGTCGCGCCGTGCGTGTCCGGCATGCCGTAGGTCTCGTTGTAGCCGATCTCTCCGGGGGCCAGCGCCGGGTGCCCGGGGGTCGCGAGCGCTTCGCGCAGGCTGCGCGCGCGGCCGTCGTGCAGGAACCGCGACGCGCGATCCCAGATGCCGCGAAGCTGCGGCACGCCGAAGTAGACGCCGGCGGCGTCCTGCTGGGTATCGGGGAACGTGCCGATGAACAGCGGGTTGACGAGATCGGCGTTCGCGCCGGTGACCGGGTTTTGCCGCGGGGTGACCACCGCGGGAAACCGCAGCGGCAGCCCGAGCGGGTTGTACGTGGTCGACACGGCGGTCACCGGCAGCGGGTGGCACGTGTTGCAGCCGGTCTCCGCCGACTCGTAGATCTGCCGGCCCCGCCGCGCCGCCGGCAGGTCGAGCGCGGCGTTCGGGTTCGGCAACAGGCGCGGCTCCTGCAACAGGAACAGCCCGAGCGCGCGGGTGACGCCGTCGAAGTCCAACGCGATGCCCTCGCGCCGCACGCTGCCGTCGTCGGCGACCACCTCCTGGTACAGCGCGTCGCCGAACGTCCGGTCGCGACCGAACAGCGCGCGCGCGGCGGCGCGAAAGTGCGCGTTGCGCGTAAGGTGCTTCGAGCCGTAGCGCCGCTCGGCGCACTCGGGCGGCGGGTCGTGTTCGCAGTCGAGCACGTGGTTGCAGCCGTCGCGCTGCGGGTCGGCGAGGCAGTCGGTGACGCTCGGGTACGCCGGCCAGATCAGCGGGTCGAGCTGCTCGCAGCAGAAGTTCTCCTTGCGCGCGAACTCGTTGATCACCGGAAAGAAGTTGGATTCGGCCATCGAGCTTTCGAAGAACCACGGGCGGGTGTCGGCCGCCCCGCGGTAGGCCATCTGCATCCGCACGCCCCACACCGTGTCGGCCTGCAGCGGCATCGCGACCGGCTTCGCGAGGTTGCCGCCGTCGCGGTGGCAGTGTTCGCACGTCTGGTCGCCGTCGACGGTAAACGGCGCGGTCACGAAGTTGATCGCCTCGCCGATCTCCGCGTCCGTCGCCGGAAACGGGCCGCCGGACTCGTCGCCCACCAGGATGCGCCGCTCGGTCCCGGGCCCGGCGTCGAGGTCCAGCACGGTGACGCGCTCGCCCAGCCGCTCGGCGACGTACGCGCGGGCGCCGTCGCGCGTCACCGCGACGCCGTACGGGTTCATGCCGGTGCGAAACAGCTCGCCTGCGCGCTCGCGCGGCGCGAGACGGCCGTCGGCCCCGACGGTGAACGTCTGCACCTCGTTCGATCCCGAGCACACGACCACGAGGCGGTCGCCGGCGACCGCCATCTGCTGCGGCAGCGCGCACGCGACCGTCCAGGTGTCGCGCGGGGGCAGGTAGGCGACCCGCGTGCGGGGCCACGTGTCCGGCGCCGGCGAGCCCGGGCGCCGCGCTACAGCTCGCAGTTCGACGCGCCCACCCGCCGGCCGGTGAACTGGGCGATCTCGTCCAGGATCGCCGGGTCGTCCAGCAGGTCCCGGTAGACGCCGTCGTCGACGCCGAGCGCGGGGTACGCGTCCGCGATCGCGAGGAAGAACTGCGTGCGCAACCACAGCGTCGCCACCGCGTCCCGGTAGACCGACTGCTGGCGCAGCGCTTCGTACACGTCGGGATGTTCGGTGCGCGCGACGCGCAGGTACACCGCGACGAAGTACAGAAACGCGACCGACCCGTCGCGCAGCGACACCCCGCCGGAAAAGTACTCGCCGACCGGCCCGACCGCCGCGAGTTCGTTGAGATAGCAACTGAGTTCGTCGAGCAATGCGTTGAAGCCGCGCTCGCCCTGCGACCCGGTGAGGTAGGTCGGCGCGTAAATGCCGTCGCGCGCGGCCGGCGCGATGTCGTCGTAGATCTCGCCGCGGGCGAACGAGCGATCTTCCGGCAGGTAGAAGATGAGGTCCTCGCGCGCGTACAGCGCGTGGGCCTCGCCGACCTCGGCGGCGCGCCGCGCGTTGAACAGGTGCGTCTCCTCGTGAGCCAGCGTGTCGAGCCATCCGACCATCCCGGTCCACGACGACGGGTCGCTGAACTGGTCGAAGTAGCTGTCGTTGCGCTGGGCGTCGAGCAGGTATGCGGTCGCCGGGTGGCGGCGCGACATCGCCTCGATGAGGTCGTCCTTCCAGTCGGCGCCGCCGTACGCGGCCACGACGTCGGAGATGTCCGCCTCGGGGTCGACCGCCTCGGTGTAGCAGCGCGGGTCGGGACCCGCGTCCGGGTCCGAACCGGCGGCGTCGGCCGCGCCCGGCCCGGCGTCGGCGCCCCCGGCCGGGCCGGCGTCGGGCGCCGCGACATCGTCGTCGTCGTCGCCGGCCGGCGCGCCCGCCGGGTCGCCGACGACGCACGCGGCCAGCATCCACGTCAACCACACCGGGATCCACCGCGCTCGAGTCCGCATGGTCCGACGCTGCCACACCCCGCAGTCGTTGCGCCAGCAACCCCGGTTCCCCCCGCGAACACGGCGGCCTCGCATGCAACCGCGCTCCTACCCCGTGCGCGCCCACCGCCGCCCGCCCCCGCGCCCGCACCC
>RFGE01000302.1 GCA_003696105.1 Deltaproteobacteria bacterium
GGCTGCGCGCGATCGCCTTGACACGCGCGGTCAAACGGGTAGGCTCGGAAGGACGGGAGAACTGACACGTCAGTTCTATTTTTCTTCAATGAGTTACATGCCATCCGCGGTGCGCCGGCGCCAGATTCTCGACTGCGCCAAGCGCGTGTTCGCCGAGGCGGGCTACCACGGCGCGAGCATCAGTGACATCTGCAGCGCCGCCGGGATCGGCCGCGGCACGCTGTATCAGTACTTCGCGAACAAGAAGGCCGTGTTCGCGGCCATCTTGCGCGAGACGCTCGACCGCGTCCGCGCCCACATGATCGACCGCCGCGCCGTCACCGACCTTCCCCCGCCGGAAACCATCGACCGCGACGCCGCAATCCGCTGGTCGGCGCGACGCGTGCGCGAGGTGCTCGACGCCGTGTTCGAGGACGAGCGCACGCTGCGCATCCTGCTGCGCGAGGCGGGCGGCCTCGACGTGGAGGTCGAAGCGCTCCTCGCGCAAATCGACGAGGGCCTCATCGCGATCGTCGCCGACGACCTCCGATCTGCACAACAACTCGGCGTCGTGCGGGCCGATCTCGACGCAGACCTCACGGCGGCGCTCATGGTGGGCGGCGTCGAAAAGCTCGCGGTCCGCGCGCTGCGCCGCGACGCGCCCGTGGACCTGGACGCGCTCGCACTCGCGACGGCGCGCCTGCACATCGGCGGACTGCTATCGGACCGCGTTCCGCACCCCGGAGGCTGCCATGACGACTCCACCTGAACCGCGCCCTCTCACCGCGTCCTTGCCGGCGCACGCGCGCCGATCGCGGTGGACGCGCCCCGCGCGGCCGCGCGACACGTTTCCGCCGTACCGGCTCGCCGACCCGGACCTCGTCGGCCGAGCAGAGGCCACGACCCGCAAACTGCGGCGCATCTACCACGTCGCGCACGCCAATGCGTGGGACGGCCGCGAGGTATTGGCGTCACTCGTCGACCGCCACGGCGGCATCCACGTGCCGGAGGACCGGCGCGACGCGCTCGCGCGCGTGTGTTCTGTGCTGCTGTGGGGCGAACTCGCGGCGTGGTCGATCAGCGCGGACATCGCGACGAAGCTCGACGACTGCGACGCGAAGATGGCCGCGTCGTCGCAGGTGTTCGACGATGCGCGCCACTTCTACGTGTTGCGCGACTACTTGTGGCAAGCCGGTCTCGACGTCCCGCCGCTCGGGGGGTTCAGCCGCCAGTTGCTCGTCGACCTACTCGAGACCGACAACCTGCTGCACAAGCTCGTCGGCATGCAGCTGCTCGTCGAGAACACGGCGATCGTGCTGTTCCGTATGCTCGCGCGCGCCCGCATCGAGCCCGTGTTATCCGACTTGTTGCCGTATTACGAGCGCGACGAAGCGCGGCACGTCGGGCTCGGCGTCCTCGCGCTGCCCGGCATCCTGCGCGAGCTGTCACGACGGGACGCGGCCGCGCTGTGGCTGTTTCAGCTGCGCATCAACCTGATGATGCTCGCGGGCGGCCTCACGCTGCGCGATGCGTTCGAGACGTTGGGCATCGACCAGGCGGAGATGCAGCGGCTTGGGTTCCGCATGCAACGACAGGTATACGACGACATGCGCGAGGCGCTCGGCGGCAGCGCGGCGGACGGCACGCGCGGCCTGTTGCGCGTCGGCCGCGCCGGCCAGGAGCGTCTCAACGCGTTCTTGTTTCCGCGCGCGCCCGCCGAGGCGCTGCCGCGGTGGCACCTGCCGGCGCTGCGCGCCGTCATCCGCGCCGCCCGCGCCGGCGACCGCTACCTGCGGCGGCGCGCGCCGACGGCGTGACGGCCCGGCCGGCGATGTGGCCGGCCGCCGGACGACTCGCCGCTCCGCGCGGCCGCGCCGGCGTCTGCCGCCTGCGCGCCACACCGGACGGGCCGCGGGCTCGGCAGCCCGATCCGCGGCCGGGCCGGGTCGAACACGTCGGCGGGAGCGAGCCGGCCGCCGCGCGCGCGCAGCCGCTCGGCCATCGCGTCGCGGATGGTCGGGTCGCCGCGCAGTTCGATCGCGTCCGGCGGCAGGCCCAGGTTGCGAAACAGCCCACCGTCGCCACCCGTCGCAAGAAAGTCGCTCGTCGCGACGGTCAGCGGCGCGTCGGGATCCACGGGCTCGCCGTCGCGCACGAGCGACACGTCGAGGCCGCCCGCGCCGCACGCGGCGATCGCGCGCACGCCGGACACCGACAGGATGCCCCGCTTGCCGCGCAGGTTGTCTGCGATCACGCG
Organism: Deltaproteobacteria bacterium; assembly: GCA_003696105.1. Taxonomy (NCBI): domain Bacteria; kingdom Pseudomonadati; phylum Myxococcota; class Myxococcia; species Deltaproteobacteria bacterium. The sequence continues at coordinate 2,237 of RFGE01000302.1, forward strand.
AGCGAGGTCGCGCGCGCGCAGCCGCACGATCGCAAACCGGTTGTCGAACGGCATCGCCTCGTACAGCGCGCCGTAGGTCAGCGGACCGGCCGGCAAGTCCGCGCGCAGACCGCCGCCGTTGGTCAGCGCGACGTCGGTGCCGGCGTATTCGCGCATCAGGTCGGCGAACAGGTTGCCGAGCGCCGACTCCGCCGCGTACGCGCGCTGGATCGGCTCGACCACGTCGACGCCGACCGGCCGTGCCCGCACCGCCGCCGCGCGCCGCACCGCCGGAGCGATCGCCGCCTCCACGGCGGCCGACGGGCGGACGGGCCGCCCCTCGTACGTGCAGTCGTCGACCTCGACGCACAGCTCGTGCGGAGGCGCGATGTGCGCGGTGACGCCGCCGTCCGTCACGTCGAGGTCGAGGCGCGAAAACGCGCGCCCGTAGGCGTAGGCTTGGACGATCGGGATGCCCGCGACCCGGTGCGCGATTGCGCCGTGCGTGTGCCCGGCGGCGATCGCGTCGACGAGACCGGGCGGCAGCGCGCGCGCGACCGAGAAGATCTCGGCCTCCGCGTCACACGACGACAGATCGTCCGGGTCGTCGAACCGGCGGCATGCCCCGCCGGCGTGCACGAGGGCGACCACGACCTCCGCTCCCCGCGCGCGCAGGTCGCTCGCGGCGCGCGCGAGCGCGGGGGCGATCGGCTCGACGCGCAGGCCGGCGAAGTTGGCCGGCATGGTCGTGACCGGCGTGTCCTCGCTCGTGGCGCCGACCAGACCCACGCGGACGCCGCCGGCGCTCACGAGCGCGGTGGCGACGACATTGGGCCACGCCGGCGGCCGCCCGGACTCGGCGTCGACGACGTTGCTCATGAGCAGCGGAAACGGCGCCTCGGCGGCCCGAGCTTTGAGCGCACCGCGCGGATCGTCGCCGGGAGCGTCGGCCACTGCCGAGGGTCCGACCGGGCCGAAGTCGAACTCGTGATTGCCGATCGCCGCTGCCGCGTAGCCGATCGCCGCGTAGGCCGCGACGACCGCGTCGCCCTCGCCCAGGTTCGACTCGAGCGTGCCCTGAAACATGTCGCCCGAGTCGACGACGAGCGTGCCCGGCCGCTCGGCCCGCAGGTTGTCGATGTAGCCGGCCAGCACGGGCAGCGCCTCGACGTGGCCGTGTAAATCGGTCGTCGCGACGATTGTGATGCGGCGCGGGCCGGCGGCCGCCGGCCCGACGGGAGCGGGCGGCGCCGAGCA